>DBCV01000021.1 GCA_002293245.1 Candidatus Saccharibacteria bacterium UBA949
GTGTAGAGGCTACCGGATTGGAACTGGACTTTGGGGGATTTACCGACTGTGATGCAGGAGGGGGTGCCGTGGTGCCAGATGTCTGAGCTGCGGTAGGTGGCGTCCATGGCTTCTTGGTTATGGCCGGCTTGGTTTTCGTTGCCGGTCATGTAGGAGGAGGCGGGGAAGACGGATACGGCAAAGCAGACTTGGGTGCCGGCTGGTACGTCGTCGGCGAAGTAGGTGCGGTTGGAGGCGTTATAGCGGATTGGGCAGAAGGGAGCTTCGCTGCCTTCTGCACAATCGTAGTAGCCGTTGTTGCCACCGGCGTGGATGTCGATGGAGAAGGGGGTGTTATTGCCTTCGAGGGTTTGGCAGCCTAGGTCGGTGTCTTGGTAGGTATAGCTGACGCCGGCTGCATAGTAGGAGCATGGGTTGTAGTCCGTGGTGTTTCCGGCAAAGCCTTCAGGTTTGGGGTTAGAACCGGCTGGGACGAGGAATTTCATGAGTTTCCAGTAGGACTCTCTGGAGACGGTGGCGTATGGGTAGGAATCGCCTGTGATAGGGTCTATGCTGACTTCGGTGTTGTCGCGGCGTTCGAGGTCTATGTGGGCGTTAACGGTAAGAGATTCGCCGGCGTCAGCGTATGGGTTGTCTCGAACGCCGCTGAGGTTGACGTGGGGGAGGGTTTTGTAGTTGTAGGGAACCTTGATAGAGGATTCATCGTGACCGTTTCCACCCCATTGTAGCATGTCAGCAACTTCACAAGGAGCGGTGTCGTGATCGGTAGCACTGCGAGTTTCGGTTCCCATGTCCTCTGTAGTTGTTTCCGTGTACTTCTCTTCGTGCGATTCTTCGTGCGACTTAGTACACTCCCCGTCCTCGTTCACTTCATCGCAAATCGTATCAGTGATAGTGATGGTGTATGTGCATACGGTGGTTTTAGTGACGCCATAGATTTCTTCCATGAAGATATCCACAGCACAAGTGTGGGTGTGCGAGGCGCCGTTGTCGGCCCAAGTTGGCCCCCAATCCATAGTATGGGTAATAGACTTACCAACGTCGTCTTGGACGAAAGGACGAACAAGGTAGTTATACTTGTAAGTGTCCTTGCCTAATCCACCGCCGCAAAAACCCTGATTCGCAGAATCCCAAGACGGTGCATTCAATGCCGGGCCGAAGAAAGACTCGTCCCCGTAAGCGCTACTATTTATGGAAGAAGAAGGATCGTACGAGGTTTGGATTCCACCCTCTAGAAAAAACGGTGCGGATAGGTAGCAGTTTGTGACGTCGGGCATGAAAACGATACCGTGCCCTGAATCATGACCGAAGACACCGGGCGTGCCGCGATTCATCTCGGCCATCCATGATACGTTGTCGCCGGGCTTGGCCCACGCTAGTTTAGCCCAAATTCCACCGCCCATCGGTGCGGTCTTTGAGAAGTTAACTGCGCCCATTCTGCCTTCATTCTTGCCGGAATTGTATGGGACTTGGTCGGTTGGGTAGGTCGTCCTGCCAACCTCATACCGCGAGAGCAGGGAATACGACAGCGAGTCGGTACACCCGTCCTCTGTCGTGGTTGATGTTGTGGACGGAGAGGGCAGGGGATTATCAGGATCTTCTTCGTTATCTTCCTCGTCGCACTCTTCGTCTCCTTCCTCACACTCCTCGCTGCAACCCTCATCTCCCTCTTCACATTCTTCTTCGTCATCGGGCGGCGATACAGTCGGTGTGATAACTACCCTGGTTATTGAAACAGATACGTTTGGCTTATCGCCAGGCATCAAAAGCTCATTGCCGCAAGGCATTTTGAGATTTGTGGTTAAGCCATTTGCATATGTGACCGTGATGTAGGGGACGACATTGCCATCTTCGTAATAAATCATGTCGCCATATTCGTTCAGAGCCGAGTTGATGGTGGCTACGCCTTCTTTTACGTTTGAAACGCTGGTGATCCCGCCATTCTTTTCGGCGAGCTCCTTAAGGTATTCCCCAGACCTCTGCTCAACTTTTGCCTTGACGGAGCCGTTACCACTAGCGCTACCTAGAGTTCCGTTTATCATATCGTTCATTGTTCGTTCGTAAAGCGCGATCCTTTCGGATTCGCTCAGCGTAGTATCCATATATTGTTCGATTTGATCGCGGCCATCGCCCTGACTACTTACAGAGCCGTAATTACTTCCATCGCCCCGACTGGGATCGTAGTCCGTTAGTTCCACGTTTGGGTTCCAAGTGGTGGAGCCAGTTTCCCAAGTGTATTGCGTTTCAATTATTGTGCCATCGTCGAGAGTTTCAGTAACAGTATGGGATGTTGTGCTCGAAGATTCATCATAGGTGTACCTATCGTCTGTGGCAGCGTACGCAGCTAGACCTACACCAATAGTCGTGGATAATACGAAAACTGCTAAAAAGATGGCCTTTAGATACCGTTTTACTGACTTCATATTTATACTCCTCCTTCTAAGCTCTTTAGAAGTTCTGTGTAATAGCCTTTGCTCCAATCAGCTAGCGGATCATTAACAGCCTTGCCGAACACATCTCTGGCTAACATCTCCCTAATAGTCTCGATCTTAAGCTGAAAGTTGTTGGTAGCGCTCGCCGCAGCATACAGTCTTTCGTATAGGCCGAGAAGCGACTCGTCTGGCGCGATTTGGATAGACTCAGCCAAGGAGCTAATTACTTTGTTGTACTGGCCAGCGTTGAATTCAGCGCCAGCTTTTATTGAGTAGGCCTTCCAGGTTTGTTTATCGCCCCTGTCTTTGAGCTGCTCGGCTTCTTGATTTATTTCGTCGATTAAGGCTTGTTTTTCTTCGTCGGTTCCAGTATTGCCTACCTCTGTCATTTCATCCCCGAGGTTCGCCAATACCCGCTCAGTTTGCCTATCGCGGGCGGCTATATAGGCGCTGTGTATAACACGGCCGAGAAAGATGCCGCCGAATATTAATATAACTACAACCAAAGCGATGCCGCCGAATATTACAGCGTTTTTAACTTTGCCGGATTTGATGCCGTTAATCTTGCGCATGAACTTATTCTTGAGGGCTTTGGCGGTATTTTCGGTTTTCTCTTTTGCCAGAGCGACTTTTTCCGCGCCTGTCTTGGGTTGATTATATATACTACTCAAGTCTTCGCTATCGCGGCTTTCTGCGATCTTGCCGGAATCGCTGGATTCAAATTTATGATGGGACTGCAGGCTTGATCCAGCACTCATCTCGTCTTTTTGTGTGTCCATAGAAAATATGCTCCTCCTTGCTTATGGTTAGAGTATATCATGTTCGGGGAGGGAGGGTCAATGCTTTATTGGATTTTTAGGCTGCGAACTATTCGATCTATCAGATCGAGTTTGACTTCTTGCATCGGAAGTCGAGCGCCGAATTCGTCAACGATTCGTTCGCCTAAGCCTTCGGGGAAGTAAACAGTGACGGATTGACCAAAACGTTTGCGAGGGATTAGAATGATTGAAAAATGTGCGCCGTCCTTAAGGACGCCAAACGCTTTGAAATCTTCGAAAGGCCGGAAGCTGTTGCCGATGAAAACACCGGTGTCTGTTAAGGAATAATCGAGCAGCTGGGGTGGGCGCTTGATGTAAACGATGATTGCAGCGGCCGATACCACAATTAGGGCTGCGAAAGTCCATGATTCTAATAACCAGATTGAAAGCGTGACTAAAACCGCGACCACTAACACAAGAAGAATGAACCATTTGGCGCTACGCTTGGCGGTAAAGTATTCGTGTGAACGCCAAGTTAAACCGTTTTCGCGCGCTTTTCGTTCGTTTGTTTGCGTGGATTCTTTTATCGCCCCCGCTTCTTGCTTATCCATAACCCTATTATAGCACGGTTATATTGTGAACGCTACAAGCTGGCCCGCTTACATTTTTCCCTCATCAGTTTATTGCGAGTTTTGGGAGTGGATGAGAACACGCTCAATAACCTCTTGAGGTATGACGCCAGAATAGTGTGGGTATTTCGGAAGATCCGAGAGAGATATTTTGCCGACAAATAACCGGACTAGTTCGTCTTTGCTTAGATTCCGTAGAAGATTTTCGTGATAGAAGTACATGCCAGATTTGACTAGACCTCCTGATTGCGAGGTATCTTTAAGGCCGAATTTTTGGCGGATGCCGCGGAGCCATGCGTTTTCCGAATCGCAACCATGGTTTATCAGAAAGTCGTAGATCTCTCGAAAGCCAGCGGTTCTACTGAGATCTGCTGCTAGGTACTCTAGGGCGTGCTGGAAGGATGAGGGGGTGGGTTTGGCGAGTAGCTCATCTTGGATTAGGCAGGCTAGGCCTTCTTCGGTTGGTAAATAGTCGGCAGATTTTGTGGTATTATTGTGCTGGCCATTGATGGCTCTGATAATATGTACGAGCTCGTGGTTTACTATTCCGTTGAGAGATAGAAATTGGAGGTGTAGGTGTTTACTAATTTTCATTGCGCGTTTTTTGTGATTTGGGCGACCTTGGAAACCGTGTTCGTCTACTATTTCTACTTTGTAATCAATTCCTAGTTCTGCCAGTTTGCGCTTGAATAGTTTCGCGTATTCTTTTGCTGTTCCGTTCGTTGCTATGGGGACGGTGGAGATTAACTTTTGGGCAAACTCTATGTCTTCGGGTAGGAATTTTACATCGAAGAAAACGCTGGCTTCACGGGTTATCGCTTCGCCGTCTTGGCTTATAATGGCATCAAGTAGTTTTACTTCGTGAGGTGCGGTTTGTTCGAGTTTTTGGATGGTCCTGCCATCCCAGTTGTATCGTAGTTGCGGAGAGTAGTTTTCCGTTGAAAAAAAACGTTCTTTTTCTTCTGCGAGGTTCGTTGGTGTAATTATTCTTAAATATGACATATAAAGACTTATGCTTGGCGGAGGAGGGGAGATTCGAACTCCCGCCACAGGTTGCCCCATGCTAACGATTTAGCAAACCGTCCCCTTCAGCCACTTGGGTACTCCTCCACGCCTTCAAGAAAACCCCTTTGAAAAGCGGTTTTCTTCCTTTCCGTAAAAAAGGAATCAGCTCAGCAGAAGTAAATTCTGACTTCGCTGATGGATTCATTATATCATACTGTGGCGAACATGAAAACTGCAATTATCCGTGGTGGTAGGGGTGGCCGCGATTGATTTGTTGCGCGCGATAGATTTGTTCGGTAAGCATGACTCGGACCATTTGGTGCGGAAAAGTCATGGCGCCTAACGAAATCATAGCGTCGGCCCGTTTGAGTATGGTTTCGTGAACGCCGTAAGCTCCACCGATTAGAATCACCAATTTTTGGCCAGTGGACATGGTATTACTGATTAGGTTTGCAAAATCCGGAGAGGTGACCATTTGACCTCGCTCATCTAATACCAACAGATAGTCGGTGGGATCGATGTATTTCATGATCCATTTGGCCTCCCAAGCTTGACCGGAGACGCCTTGCACGCCAGCGTTGGGTACTAGTTTCCAATCCAATTTATATACTTTGTCAAGCCTGCGCTGATAATCTGCAATCCAGACCTCGGCCCACAGCTCATTCTTTTTACCAACTGTAATAATTTTTATCATGCTACCTCTCTCACACTCGTTATGGATTCAATTATAGCACATTGACATTGTGGCGGAAAGAGTGAGATTCGAACTCACGGTGAGTTGCCCCACGCCGGTTTTCAAGACCGGTACCTTAAACCACTCGGTCATCTTTCCGTACCATGCTAAGGGGATTATACCAGATGATTGGTTTAGTGTCGAGCTAGGCAGGCGACCCAAATCGTTTTTGCGCCGCCCGATCTAAGTGCTCTGGCTGCGAAACTCAACGTAGCGCCAGTCGTACAGACGTCGTCAAGTAAGATATATGTTGCATTTTGCTCAATCTTGACGTGCGGAGAGAGCTCGAAAGCTTCCGCTGCTTGGTTTATGCGCTCCTCTTGACGAGAACCCACTTGCACGGTGCTAGTTTTGCGCCGAAGTAGTTGTTGGTGCCCGCGATTGGTGGCTTTTGCAAATTCGACAGCTAAGCGCCGTGCATGGTCAAACCCACGCTGGCGGATGTGTTTGGCTACGGTCGGGATAGGTACAACGATAGCGTTATCTGGCAGTTTCTGCTTTTGCTGCAATACTCCAGCTAATAGCTCTGCCAGGGGTCGGGCTAAGTCCCGGCAAGCATGAAACTTGTAGAGTACGATAAGATTTGCCAGGGGGCCGGAATAGAACCCAACGGCAAAGAATTTTTGTAGGTTTAAGTCGTTGGCTAGCTCGGCAGAGTCGTCCGGGTCTAGTCGTTCAATGCGCAAGGTGTTGTAATTTTTACAACGTTCGCAAATTATGCCTCCGAGTGCCCCACACATCTGACAGTAGTGGGGGATAAGCAGGTCCAACCAGCTAAAAAGTGTTGTGATTTTTACAACGTTTCTCATAATTCTCTTGCTTTTCTAAAATAATGTCGCTATAATGAGCTTAAACTTAAATAAGAGGTGGAGAAGGAAGGTTAGGTTTTATGGCAAAACGTGCAGAAAGTGATTTACTAATGGAAGATGATCTGACGGCAGCTTTTTTGACTGACGATGCAACATCGCCAACAGTTGGGGAGGAAGTTGGTGGCGAAATGGCACCGATGTTAGATGATCAACCAGCATCGGAAGACGATTGGACAGGCGAGAGCAACGACTTCCCTGGCCAACTGGCAGTTGATGTGTACGAGACTGCCGACAAGCTGATTGTCAAGGCCCGAACAGCCGGTATTAACCGACAGGACCTGGATGTAAGCATCTCGGACAATATATTAACTGTGAGCGGCACGTTGAATAGCAACGAGGATGTAGGCGTGACAAACTGGCATATACAAGAATGCTATTGGGGAGAGTTTTCTCGCACGATTGCGCTACCGGTGGCTATTCGCGAAGATGGCGTGGAAGCAGTGCTGAAAGACGGCATCTTGACGATTTCGTTTGATAAGATTAAGCAGGAACAAGCCAAGAAGATTCAGGTTCTGTAGAAGTCTAAGACTTGTTAAATAGCAGCCCTTCCCAGCTCGAAAGAGCGGGATTGGGCTGTTTTTATTATAGCACAGATACGATGAACGAATTATGCGCGGAAGTGCTTGGTGTGCAAAAAACGGAATCAATGATAAGCGCGGGCATTTGAGAACCCGCTCTCTTTTGGTGATATGGAGAGCGGGTCGCCTTGATGACTATAGGTTAGTCATTAGTCTTGAGGAACCCATTTGCCACTTAATTGGAAGCAAGGTCTGCCGGTAGCTTGCTGACATGCAGACTGGCTATCATAGGAGGTGGCCGATCTGTCTTCCGTGACATTACCGATGACAAAGTTGACGATGGCATAAGCCAAGAGAGCCACTACGATACCAACGATGGCGTAAAGAATGGTATTCTTGGCAGTGGTAACTTTGCCAGAGTCGCCGGCAGAGAGGACGTATTNNAAAGCACATATTGGATACCACCGTAGATCAACATGATGACCGCGACTAGGGCGACGATGAATAGTACGATATTGATGACGCGGGTGACGGTTCCACTCTCACCAAATAGGTTGGTGACTAGATCCGTTTCGCCTTCGATGCAATCGATACCAGTGATACCGCTCTCCGGATCACAATCTGCTGCGCTTGCTGTCATTGGCAAAGCGATGCCGACGCCAGCAAAGGCTAGGGCCGCAATCATCAAGCCTTTGGTGATTATTGATTTTACTTTACTCATNNGTAAAGTGTACAGTAGACGCCCTGCAGACTTAAATGCACTATAACAAGCCGTACGAGACGAAATCATCAACATTGCAGAAGAAACACTTACAGCAGTTAGATTATTGATTTTACTTTACTCATTATTTTATATTACCTTTCTTTTGTAATTATTACCTTTTGCTTATATGTTATCATATCGATCGATATGTGTAAAGGCCTTTTTGGCTTTCTAGGAACACTTGTTTACACGTTTGTCATGGTCACGCATTGGCCGTTCAGCATGGATTGGCCTGCCGGGCAACCATCGCTGCCCGTGGGGGCTACGGTTGCGCCCGGTGTAGTTACGCTGGAACTCGGGCTGGCAGTCGAGTCTGTTTCGCCGCCGTCAACGATGGCGCCGATGACGAAGTTTACAACAGCATATGCTAGGATGGCGATTACCAGGCCAACTACGGCATATAGTATGGTGTTTTTGGCGCTGGTGACCTTACTGGAGTCGCCGGTGGATAGAACATATTGAACGCCTCCGTAAATCAAAATGATGACCGCCACGGCTGCAAGTACGAATAAAACAATGTTGATGATATTAGTGACCGATCCGCCTTCGCCCCACAGTTTTTCTACCATGTCGTCACCCTTGGCACAGTTGGCGCCACCACTAAGGCTATAATCATTTTCGTCGCACTCGGCGGCGCTGACCGTAGTTGGCAGCGTGGCGAACACGCCCGCAAACATTAGAGCGACAGCCATCAGGCTTTTTATGATAGTTGATTTTGCTTTATTCATTTTTACCTCTTCTTTATATTATGATAAACATTATGTTGATTGTATTATACACTAATTACGGCCGCCGTGTTCGTTCTGATATTCATAAACTTGGCAATCGAGCCATTGCTCCCGATTGGGGCTTTGGCCTCCCTGAGAATAGGGTCGGCAATTTGGGTATGAAGCACTGACCGAATCGCCTTGGTCCCAGATCCTTGAATAATACTCTTGGCTGCCCATCTCAGGATTCCGAGGGGATACGGTGCTTTGGCCGCCATTGTTTCCAGCGTTAGAACCGGTGCCGTCTTGTTCGCCGTTGCGGATGGCGGTTATGACGAAGTTGACGATGGCAAAGGCGAGAATCGCCACTACCAAACCAATTACCGCATAGAGGATGGTGTTTTTGGCGTTTTTGATTTTGGCAGAGTCGCCGGCGGAGAGGATGTATTGAACNNTACTGAACGCCACCGTAAACAATAATGATTACTGCCACGGCTGATATAACAAATAAGACGACGTTGATAATCTGCTGGACATAGTCCATGAGTGTGGTTTGGCTATCATCTGGGTTTACACAATCAACACCTGAACCAATATTGTCGAGCGGGTTGCCGCCCTCGATTGGGTCGCAGTCGACCGCCAGAGCTGGGCTGGCCATAGCGCTACAAAAACCAAGCGACAAAACCGCCACACTCACGAGACCAAGTAGGGTTTTTTTAATCTTTTCTACTATCATATTTTTCTCCTGTTATATCGTGTTATATTATATCACCCATCCACTGCATTTACAACGAATTGCACAATGGCGAATGCCAAAATTGAAACCACCAGGCCAATCAGGGAATAGAGGATGATATTCTTAGCCGTGGAAATCTCGCCAGGTAGACCTTGGGACAAGACGTAGCGCACGGCTCCGTAGAGAATTGAAACTACAGCTAAGATACCAATGACCATAAAAACCCAAGTCAAGACATCGGCTACCTTAGCTTCGGCCGTGGTGTTGGCGTCTTCGCTGTCACAGCCGAGGGTATAATACTGGTCGACATATTGCTGCTCGGGATTGTTGCCTTCGTATGTCATGCCCTGAAGCTCTTCACAAAGTGCGGGGCGGGCGAGAACCGATTGGGTTGACAATAAAACTCCCCCGAACAGGCTGCAGACTGCTAGACAGGCGATTATTACACGACATTTTGTAACCATTAAAATGCTCCTATGACAAAATTAACAATGACAAAAGCCAAAGCGGCCACAATCAAGCCAACAACTGCCCAAATTATGGTATTTTTGGCTATCTTAACCTTGCTGGGGTCGCCAGCAGCTAGCATAAACTGAATACCCGAATAGATAATAATAATCGCGGCAAGCAAGCCGAGTGCGAAAAACACGTAGTTTATGCCCCTTGAGAGAATATCGTTCGGGGCATTGATATCGGCATTGGGGAGTTGCCACGCAAAGGCTTGCAGGATATGCTTCATACTCCAGAGCCTCCTAGGCCAATGATATTAACTACTGTATTGACTGCAAAGGTGGCCATGATGGCGATTACCAGACCGATAATAGCATTTTGAATAGTTTTCTTGGCTTTTTCGAGGTGCCCGGGCTGGCCGCGGGCGAGGACGTATTGGTATCCGCCGTAGATAAGGAAGCCGACCGTGAGATAGCCTGCGAGTTGGAAGAGAATGGCAAGGATATTAAGGATGATAATCCAAACAAAAGTTGCAATCCCGCCAACGGCGTCTGGAGTGACTATAGTGTCGTTTTCGCATAGGCCATTGAACCATGGTTTGAATGTAAGGAAACTCTTGCCGCAGTCGTCCGCCGCAAGGGCAGGTTGGTTGCCGAAGCTGAACAAGACTGTGCAGCTGAGCGCCAGAACTAATAGGGTATTGGCTAGGACCTTTTTCATTATTCTGCCTCCGTTTGCACCGGACTAGACTGGGGTCGAGCTTCGCTTTCGTTGGTTGCAATTTCGCCCGGCATAATGAAGTTAACCACGGCCCAGAGGACGCCATATAGTAATAAGCCTAGGACAACATTGAAAATCATTTGCTTGGCCTGGGTGACTTTGGACTCATTGCCACCGGCGGTGCCGTAGATGATGCCGGCGATAACAATTCCGATGATCGCAGCCGCACCTACGCCGATGGTGAGGATTGTCATGATGATATTCAATATACCCCAAATACCTTCGCCTCTAGTGCTGCTTTCGTCGCACAACCCCTGCAAAATCGAAGTTTCGTCGCAGCCGTTGATAGGTTTGGTATCGGGCTGCGTTGTTCCGCCGCCGGAGCCGTTCGAATCACCGCTTCCGCCGCCGGAGCCGCCCTGATCACCACTTTCAATACTGCCAGAACCATCGTCATAAGTGCAATCGAATCCGGCATTCGGGTCGGCCGGATCTAACCAAGAGCCGCTGCCGCCCAAGTACGCGCATGCGTCATCGGAATTAACGCGCTCCGTGACGGGTGCCGCAAGCACTACTGTGCCGCTAAGTACCAGAAAGGCGCAGACGGCCAACACCGCACCTGTGACAATGAGCCAAACTTTTTTGCTTACTTTTAACATTCTAGCTACATTATATCACCTCCGAGCTGTGGGTCAAGCCAATAGGGGCAAAAAAGGGCCAATTTGACAGGTTTTTCCGGAAAACCCTTGTTTACTATTGACAATAATGCTTATGTGTGCTATAATGGTCAGTATGATACAGTTGAGACGGAGAGGAGCCCCGAAAACAGGGGTTAAGCTAGCTAGTTGTCTGAAAAAAGGCGGCGTTTGGCTTATGCTTTTGTCGCTGGTTTTTGGCTTAGCGGCGTTTTTTCCGACCACTAACACTGCTTACGCCGAGGAGGGGGACGCGGTATTGCCAGGCGAGGTACTCGAGGGCACTGGAGAGTTGGATGAACTAGCTGATCCACAACAGCAAGTAGGCACGGACGACACCTTACCGGAACAGGGCGGCACTACTGACCCAGAAGGTACGTTCGATGCTGATGGTACCTCGGACACAACTGCTACGTCTGTCAACAGTACAGGCGGCGGTGAGAATAAATCAGACTGTCCGCAAGACGCGGCAGGGGCTGTGGGCTGGTTGATTTGCCCGGTGACGCGGTTTTTAGCGACGACTGGCGATGCGCTAACCGACTTTTTGCGTGATTTTTTGGTGGTAAAGCCGATTACCGAAGATACTGGCTCGCCAGTGCCAAAGATTNNGAATATATGCGAGATGTCGCGAATATTCTGTTTATTATTGCGCTACTGGTGGTGGTACTCGCGCAGGTGACGAATATTGGACTGAGTAATTATAGTGTGAAGAAAATCTTACCGCGATTGGTGGTGACGGCGATTTTGGTGAACTTGAGCTTTATCGTCTGTGCGATTGCGATTGATGTGAGTAATATACTAGGTGAAAGTTTACGCGGGCTGTTCGACGGAATTGTAGCTTCGACCATGATGACGGCCGAGGGCGCATCGATTACTACTGAAACACGAATAACTTGGAGTGCGGCAATGGACTGGCTGGTGGCCGGGGGAGTTGGGGCGGTTGGAGCGGGTGTTGTGGGGTTCGCGGTAGTGGGTGGCGTTGCTGGACTATTGCCGATGCTAGTAATTGGTATTTTGACCGCGGTCGTGGCGTTAATCGCCGCAGTGGTGACATTGGCAGCACGGCAAGCACTGGTGATTCTATTGGTGGCCGTTGCGCCGCTGGCTTTTGTGGCTTATCTACTACCAAACACAGAGAAATGGTTCACGAAATGGAAAGATCTGCTGGGGCAAATGTTGATATTGTTCCCGATGTTTTCGCTGTTGTTCGGAGCCTCCAACTTGGCTGGTTGGGCGATAATTAAGGGGGCGCCAAATATGCAGATGGTGATATTGGGACTAGCGGTGCAGGTGGTGCCGTTTATTATGACACCTAAATTGCTGACGATGTCCAAGAGTATCTTGGGCGGGATTAATAAGGGCGTGCGGAGGCCGTTCCAGCCAGCACTTAGGAAACTGGGGACGTGGGGCGGCGAGAGACGCGAATTGGGGCGACGATCTATGGTGGCTTTTGGGCGTGGTCCATCGGCGGCACTGATGCGGTTTATGGAGAATAATCGGAAGTTCCGGCAGGACAGAATTCAGGATGCCGACTCTGCGGCGAAAAACCGAGCAGCGATTTACTCTGATGGTCGAATGGGGGCAGTGACTGCAAACGGCGAGATTAGTAAGGCTGGGGCACGGCACAAGACTGCGGCGGTGGTGAAAAGTGAGGCCGAGAATGCCGCCTTGGACTTAGACCACAAGATGGGTAATTATGGCGATACTTATGGCAATAAAAAAGGTTCGTTGGTTGACACACGGGCGCATATTAGGGCGCGTAAGCTAAGTAGCCGCGGCGGGGTAGCGTATAATTATGCTCTTACGGCTGCTAACAGGGCGGCTGCGCAGGCGGTTGCCGATGAACGGGAGCGGAATGATGCACTGCGCACCGCTTTGGAAGCTGGTCAAAAGGACGCGAACAATGCAGACTTCCTGAGGTTAGTAAAACCTGCGGCAGATGTACTTGGGGGTGAAGAAGGCAAGCAATTTGTGGCCGGTAGAGCTATGGCTACTTTCAAGAAGTTGGAACGCGAGTCTTTTGAGAGCTTGAAGGCTTACTATGACACTAACCTGGTTGACAACAAACAAGTACGCATGAACTTGGCGAAGGCTATAGAAAACGGGGACAAGGTTGGTATATCAGCTGGGATAGAACGTTTGGCGCAAATCGGGCAAGGCTTTGAGGTGATGGGAGCGATGCAAGATGTAGAGAAGGAGATTCGCGGCAATTATACTAAACTTCACGGTGGCGACAAGAGCAAGATTCTGGAAACTATGCGGCATATGCAATCGGCAATTACGGCTAACCAGAAGATGATGAAAGAGCATGTTGCGATCGCAAACTGGGCAAAACGGATTGTGACTCCGGAAGGTCACCTAGCCTTCCTTAACAAAGATGGGTCCGACATAGATCTAACTCAACTCTTGTCCCATGCGACTACTAGGGAGGAGCAAGATATGATACGATACGATTATAACCGCCAGATGAGCTTAAGCAGCATTACCAAATTCGCACAAGAGGGGCGCGCTTTTGAACAGATCAAATCTGCAGAGGCTCTAGATCTTGATTATGCGTTTCAAGACTTCTTAAACAAAAATGTGGACCTAATCATGGAAAGACCCGATGGAACTTATGACTTTAGCGCCAGTCGAATGGATGCCAAAAGCGCTGCGGCAGTGATTGCAAATGGCGCAGAGAAGCCGAAGCACTCCGAAAAGATGGAGGAGGCTTACTTCTATGATCGTAGTGTTACGAAGGACGGCGCAGGTCAAATAATAAAAGTTAAAGTTAATAAGAGTAAGAAAGATTACGAAAATATACGGGAGATCGCTAGGTACTTCTCCGGTACGGATTGGGGCAAGATTTTGGATTCAACTTTTGATATTCTTAATAAGGACGATGTAATCAGGGAGATGGGTGAAGACGTGCGTAAAGATGTACGTAATACAATTGCTAGTACACTTAAGAATAGCAACTTGAGAAACCGTATGGACCCAGACCGTGTGAATAAGTTAAAGAAATATGCGAAAGACTTAGGCTATACGGGGAGCGACTTGGATTCGGTATAAAAGCGTTTAACCTTTCCGATCGATGCCGTGCGATATGTCTTGGAGTAGGAATGGGTGGCGATGGAGTAAGATTGAGAACGCTGCGGATCGGCTAGCGCGGGAGATTCCCGCGCTTTTTTCATGCTATAATGGATTTATGTTTAAGAGGGTTTTGGTGGTATGTAACAAGAATAGCTCGAAGTTTGCGAAGGTGAAGAGTGAGGTGTTGGATGTTTTGGATAGGGCCTTGCCGGGATATGAGGTGTTTGAAGTGAATACTGGGAAGAACGTGGACGGGAATGCGGCGGATTTAGCAGGTAAGTTGCGAGCGGGCGATAGGATCGTTTCTGCTGGGGGCGATGGAACGGCGGCGATTTGCACGAATGCGATTGCTCTGTCTGGGCTGGCCGACGAGGTGACGTTTTGCGCGCTGCCGTACGGCAACTTCAATGACGCGGCGCATAGTTTTGGGCAATTGGAAGTTACACAGGCGGTTGATCCGCAGACAAGGACTGCACGGGTGTATCCGTTGGAGCTAAAATTAGATGGGCGGGTGCGGAGGGTTTCGCTATGCTACTTTACGATGGGGATGTTTGCGGAGTCGGCGGAGATACTAAACGATAAAAAGGACCGGCAGAAGCTGCAGAAGTTAGGGGTTTTTCGGCTGGTTTTTTCGGTCTGGACGGCATTCGGATGGTGGCGCAAAAACCGGAAGAAAGTTTTTTTACCTGAAGGGTTCAGGCTGGAAGGACGGAGCGTTAAAGAACTAGCAAAAGCTACGGACTACATGGCGGTGAATGCACGGTATGTGGCAAAAATAATGCGGAATTGGAAGGAGTTATATGCTGGGCCGGGGTTTTTGTCGGCGATTGGACGGAATAGCGGGTTTTTTGCGGTTTGTTGGTTTGCTATGCGGAGTGTTTTGTGGCAGATTCCGGGACGGGAGAGCAAGAGAGATTTGATTACTTTCAGTGGGCCGGCACGAGTGGAGATACAAGGGGATGGGGAGAGTTTTTGGGCGAACGACGTAAGAGAGATTGAGGTCGTAAAGTCTAAGAACTCGCTGCGAGTTTTGTCTGCGAGGTAGGATTGTCTGTGTGCCTTATACCCCGTAAGATTTTTAGTTGAGTTTATTTGCTATAATAGGCCTATATGAAAGTGGCGATTGTGCATGATTGGTTGACAAATCCGGGCGGGGCGGAGAAGGTGGTGCTGGCGATGAGCGAGGCGTTTCCGGAGGCGCCGATTTATACTTCTGTATATGATAAAGCAAAGATGCCAGCGTTTAACGGGAAAGATGTGCGAACGACATGGCTACAGAGTCTGCCGTTTGGGTTGGGGCGATTTCATAAACTCTTTCCAGTTCTGCGGGTTTGGGCGTTCCGGTCGCTGGATTTGAGTGAGTTTGATGTGATTCTGTCGAGCTCCAGCGCAGAGGCAAAACAGGCGCGGAAGCGGAGGGAAGGGCAGGTACATATTTGCTATTGCCACACGCCGATTAGGTATTATTGGAGCCATGCTTGGGAGTATTTTTTGCACCCGGGGTTTGGGTTTTTGTTTAATATCTTGGTGCGGATTGGGTTCGTGCTGACGTTGCCGTTGATGAGGATTGCAGACTATCGGGCGGCGCAGAGGGTGGACGAGTTTTTGGCGAATTCAGAGGAAGTGAAGAAGCGGATTTTGAAGTATTATCGGCGGCGAGCGGAAGTAGTATATCCGCCGGTGGATGTGAAGGAGTTTACGCCAGCGCCTGTTGGTGGGCGCGGTGAGTTTTTTGTGACGGTGGCGCGGCAGGTTCCGTATAAGCGGGTGGACTTGGCGGTGCAGGCTTGTGCGGAATTGGGGTTGGAGCTGGAGGTTTTTGGTACTGGGCCGGAACATGGGAAATTGGTGAAGTTGGCGGGGAGTGGTTCAAAGATACAGTTCTTTGATGGGAAGGATAGAGGGCAGGTTGTGCAGGCGCTAGAGACGGCCCGGGGTTTTATTTTTCCGGCGGAGGAGGACTTCGGGATAGTGACGGTGGAAGCGCTGGCGGCCGGGGCGCCGGTGGTGGCGTATGCTCGCGGCGGCT
>DBCV01000044.1 GCA_002293245.1 Candidatus Saccharibacteria bacterium UBA949
CGAGAATCACCTCGAAATGAGGTAGATGCGCGAATGCAAGAAGAGTGCAACCTGATCACTTTTGTTCGGTTCTGGTTTCGTCGATGCCGGATTGGTTGGTGACGAAGTCGTACCAGTAGCTGTAGCGGACGAGGTAGGTGACGGTTCTGGTGGTGGTTTGGGGTTGGTCGGCTGGTGTGGGATTGGTGTCGGTCGGATTGGTATCCGTGGGATTGGCTGAGGTGTTGCCAGGTGTTTGAGGGGCTTCTGGGGTTTGCGTGTTGGTGGGCGGCTCGACTACTTGTTCTTCTTGGATGGTGGCTTCGAAAAAGAGGGATAGTTTGTCGGCTGAGTACTCGCCAGACCAGACGTCGCCGTCTTTGACGGGTGTTCGGCCGTCCGGGATTTCTCCTAAATCTATAACAGATTGCCCGCTGGTATTGACTAAGAGCAGGTGGTTATTGCCACCGATCACAGCAACTAACGAACGTTCGCTTATAATGCGGCCAACGGAGTTAAAGGTTAGACTGGAATAGAATAAATCGGCGCTGAGGTCGTATGTGCTGATTATGCCGACAGTGGTATCCATCAGAACGACATGCCCGTTTATTAGTCCGTACGTTGGGCGTTTGAGGGTTTTGTCTGCGAGGGCTGGGCTGAAATTGGTGTCGTATAGCCAGTCTTNNGTTGCTAAGGGTGTAGAAGCCGCTACCATAAGGGTAATAGAACATGGTTAGCTGGCTGTTGCCAGCGCCGTTGCGGGCGAATACGACTTCGCCTGTGGCTGGGTCGAAGACCGATAGGTTAGGGTTGTCGCCGTCATGTTGACGGCAAACTACACTGTTGGCGTTGAGGGGTTCTATACCGTTGCAGCGGTCAGAGGCGACCTTGATGGTGTTATCGGTAAAACTGAAGAAGCCAGCTTTGTTGCCGCTCTGATTCTCGGTTGCCTCGAGTTGATACGAAAAGATTATACCAAAGACACTGTCGCCCTGGTAGGCCAGCCGCATTCCAGCAATCGGGGACTTATTATTGGCGGCGTCTTGGGCTAGGGGGGTTAGTTTTTGTGCGCGTTTTTCGTTCCAATCGTAGATTAGGTAGTCTTCGCCGTCTTTGATAAAGACGAGGTTTTGGTGATCTGCGCGGACTTCTTTGTAGCCAAAGCATTCGGAATATGTGCAGGGATAGGTGCTGCGGGCGGTGGCGTTTTGGACGTCCAGCGGGTCGGTGGAGATGGTGTCGCCCTCGGTGTAAATGCTGAGCGTGCTGGTTGTTCCGCTTGGGGCGTAGTCTAGGGTTGGGCCAACGATTGCTGTTGCCTGTGCGGGTGTGCCGCTGTTTTGGCGATTGTTTGCGGGTTTATTGATGACTTGGGTGATGACGAAGAATGCTCCGATACCGAGAGCTAGAAGAATGATGATGGCAGCCAGAGTGCGACGGCGAGTTTTTTTGATCTGATTGATGTGCGCGGCATTGCCGAATTCGATTTTTGGCGGTTCGGTGGGCGCGGGCGGTGTGGCTTTGAGCAGGTCTTGCTGCTGCTCTTGTGGTGCCAGTTCGGGCGGCATCGGCAGACTGCCGTCTTCTGCGAGGAACGGCAGCACGGAGCCGTCTTCGGGCGTGGCTGGCAGTGGAGCTGGTGCGGAAATCGGCTCCTTTTTGAACCGGAATGGGGCTTTGATCTTCTGGGCTGGCTGGAGGAATTGGAATTGGGGCGCCATGGTGAGTTCTTGCATGCGGGCGGCGTCGAGTTCGGTGGGGGGTTGGTTGGTGGGTGTTTGTTCGGTGTTGTTTGCGAAAAACTGGGGAGACGGTTCAAGGAGTGGGCTAGTGATGGCGTTAAGATCTGGTTCCGGTGCTGGTTCGGGGTTCGCCGGTTGTTCCTGCTCAAAGTTTAGCTCGTATGGTTCTTGGGGTATTTTTGTGTCTGGAGTAGGGGTGACTGGTGGCGCTGGTTGGCTAGCCTGTGGGGTGGCGGCTACATCCGCGGAAGTTTTTTTAGCTTTGGAAAATATTGAGTGTTTTTCTGGTTTGGCTGGCTCTGATGCGGTGGGGAATGCTAGGGCTGGTGCATTCGAGCCGGATGAGAGGAAGGGATTTGCTGGGGTTGGGGTTGGTGCTGGAGATGGTGCGACCATGGGCGCTGGTTCTGGCGGTGGGAGAGTCGGCGCTGGTGGTGGTGTTTGTGTTGGCTCTGCGGGTGTCGGAACTGGTACGGGCGGGACTGGTTGAGTTGGTTGGGTTGTGGGTTGCGGGGTTGGCTCCAACTGGGGTAGCGGTTGGGGTGCGGGGCTTGGTGGCTCTGACTTGGCTAGAGATGGAAAGACCGGCATAGAGCCGATGGTTTTCGGTTTAGCATTTTCATCGGCCGGTTTGATTGGATTCAATTTCAGTTTTGTATTTGCTTCTGGATTCATATTTTGCCCACTTAATTATAATGTATTATATCATGTTAATGTTAATAAAACCACAACGCTCGGGCATGATTCGGGAAAGTTAATGCGAGTTCGGCTCATATCACACGATTCACTTCCTGGAGGGTTGTTTCGCCGCGCAGCGCCGCGATGACGCCCTTTTGGAGCAGGGTTAACATGCCGTTGTCTCGCGCAGTTTGCTCGATGATTTCGGCGCCGGCATTAATGGCATCGCCGCGCAGGTAGGCCTGAATGTCTGGGGTGACCACCATTTGCTCCATGATAGCCATGCGACCTTTGTAGCCGAAGGGGTTTTCCTCACTGGCGACGGGTTTGTATAGCTTGAAATTGTCTATATCTACGGATTGCCGTAGAGTTGCGAGGGCGTTTTCGGGTATTCCTTGCAGGATGGATTTTACATAGTTTTTGGTGGCTGCGTCGGGTTCATACGCGGTTTTATTCGCGTCTAGCCGGCGGACTAGCCTTTGTGCGATCACCAATCTGATGGCGGAGGAGAAGATGGGGTTGATGCCAATCATGTCCACCATGCGAGAAAATGCGGCGGCGGCGGTATTGGCGTGGAAAGAGCTGAGGACGAGGTGGCCAGTGATGGAGGCCTGGATGGCGGTGCGAGCTGTATCGATGTCGCGGATTTCGCCGATCATGACCACATCTGGGTCGAGGCGGAGAACGCTGCGCAGGCCGTCGGCAAAGTTCTCGAGCTGTTTTTGGTCGTTGGTAGTGTTGACCGGTATCTGTGAGATACCGGTGATGCCGTATTCAATAGGGTCCTCTAGCGTGATGATTTTGCGTTCGGTAGTATTGAGAGCATTGATAATCGAATACAATGTGGTGCTTTTGCCGGAACCGGTGGGGCCGACGATCACAATCAATATGGGTCGCCGGTCGCTCATATCGTCATCAAAAATCGCATGGTGTCGCGGCCGTCGGGANNACCATGCCGCGGGGGTGAGAAATGACTTCGTTGATGGTTTCCAGTTCTTGCATGGACAGGCCGAGTAGGTCAAGATTAAGTAGCGATTCGTCGAAATTAAAGAGCCGGAGTACGGCGTCTTGGCCATACATGGTGGGGATGGTTTCGACGCGGATGTTGAGCAGATGGGATGAGCCGTTGGAGGTGCTGGTGGTGTTGCTGGGAGTCTTGACTTCTTTTTGAATGTGGCTGGATTGAGCGTGCGTGGCAGCAGCGGAAATGTCTGCGCGAGAGCCAAGTTCGCTGATGATGATGCGGTAGCGACTGCGGTCGAGGAGGGCGACGGGGTGCAGGATGCCATCCACGCGCATGCGAATGCGGATGCTGGTGCGCAGGTTCTCGATATGGATGTCGGAGGCGTGAAGCTTGTCGGCTTGGTCAATGAGGAAATCAAAAACTTTGTCGGCTGGGACGGAGTTGAGGGTTTTACTGACGGATGCAAGGAGTTCTTCGTCGCCTTCGCTACCGATCCTGATGTCGTCGTATTTGACGAGTTTGGGCGGATCGTAGCGGGTCATGAAAGCGCGGAAGGCACTGCCTGAGATAAGGAAGAATTGAATGTCGTCGCCGTTATCGTGGTATGTGCGACGCAGGTTATCGATGGCTGATTTTGGCGCTTGGCTTGTTACCATGAATTGGAAGGGTGTTTCGAAGTGGTCGCCGCGTTGGAGGGGAACGATGAAGCTAGAGTGCATTTCGGGTACGGTTAGGAGGTCGGGGAGGAGTTCAAGGGTGTTTTCGAATTCGCGGGTGTCCAGGTATGGTAGGCCCAAGATGCGGGCTTTGGTCGCGGTTGCTTTTTCTTCGTTCTCGCGTCTGCGTTTTTGGATTTCTTCTTCGTTCATTAAAACCACCTCCTGTAGTTCTCATTAGTTTTTCTCATCGGTTCATCGCTGATGTTGTAATTATTACAAAGCTTGGGCGCAATTCAAAAAGCGAATGAAAACAAACTCATTATGTTTTTTATTTTATCACGAGCAGTATGGTTTTAGCAAGGATTTTTTACGAACTGATAAGGGCGTTGTTGACAGTTCACGGCTGGCTTGTTATACTGAGGCTAGTGCTATCGGGTGTTAGTTTGGCAAAAGCCTGGAGGATGTACGTTATGATAAAAGGAACAAAACGTGTACTGGCGCTTGCTCTGGCATTCGCGTTGATGTTTGCTATGACGCTGCCATTGGCCGCATTTGCGGCAGAGGATATCGGACTAGCGCAGCAAGAGGCTGCCGCTACCGTGGATGTGCGTCCGGTCGGCGGGGATTGGACGACCGTGTGGGCGAGTTCGGCGGGAGTCCAAAGTCCGATAACTATTACGATGAACAATGCGGATAGTTGGGAAAATAATATCCGCATCAGGCACTTTTCGATGGGATGGTATTGGGAAGAGTTCTGTGCGATTGGTATTAACGGCACAAGAACGTTCTGGTTTGGACCTGATGTTGTCGAGATTCAATTGCAGGCCGTTGGCGCGCCGCCGACTGCTCAATCACTGACAACTGCGACTCTGCAGTATTAGGAGCTGTTTGAAGAACCTTATGTGACAAGGTAAAGTTGCGCCCGATAGCGCTGGATACAAAACCCCCGAGAACCGGGGGTTTATTTTTGGGGTTGCATGATATAATGCTGATTAATGAAAGGGTATGTTGACGATGCAGATTGTGGTGATTGCGCATAATATACGGTCGGTGCTGAATGTGGGTTCGATTTTTCGAACGTGTGAGGGGTTTGGCGTGCGAAAGTTGTGGTTGACTGGGTATACTCCGTATCCGGAGATTGTTGGTGGTGATGGGGCGTCGGATTCGCGGTTGCCACACTTGCGGGCTCGAGCGATGGAGGCGATTGCTAAAACGGCGTTGGGGGCGGAGAAGATGGTGCCGTTTGGTCACCGGGAAGAGGTTGCCGGGCTTTTGGAAGAGTTGAAGGCGGAGGGGTTTACGGTTGTTGGATTGGAGCAGGATGCTCGTTCGGTGGAGCTGTCTGGGGTTAGGGAGCGACTTTTGGGTGGTAGTGTGGCGATTTTGCTAGGCGAGGAAGTGGCTGGGATTGCGCCAGAGTTGCGTGAGCAGTGTGACATTTTGGCGGAGATACCGATGTTTGGCTGCAAGGAGTCGTTCAATGTTGCGGTAGCAGCGGGGGTTGCTCTGTACGAGATGAGAAGGTGAGCGCCACTTATTTGACGACGACTTGTTCGGGGGTGAAGAGGTCGGCGAGAGTGGTGATTAGGGCTTGGGCGGAGGTGTCGATGCGGAAAGGCATACGCATGGCTTTTTTGGAGTTGGGGTCGCCGTTTTCGAGCACTAGGATGATGTCCTCCATGCCGGGGTGTTTGAGGCAAGTTTTCTTGAGGTCGAGCAGCTTGGCTTGGTCTTCGGGTTTTTTGATGTGAACGAAGAGCTTGCGGTTTTCGAGGACTTTGGGCGGGGTGAAGGGTTCTACGGGGGAGCTTGAGAGTTTGGTGTTGCTGGGCCGGCCGTGGGCTGCGACGCCGGAGGCCTTGGAGGGGTATTTTTTGCCGGCGGGTTTGGACACGGCTTTGGGCGCGGCGGCACGTTTGCCAGTTGCTTGATATGAGGCAAGTTCTTCATCTGTGATGACGACGATTTCCTCGGCAATAATTTTGGCTTCGTCGCTGCGGGAGCCGTCACGGTTTTTGGCGTCGATGCGACCAGTCACTTTAATGACCGCATCTTGTTCGAGTTTGGCACCGACTTGCTCGAAGATGCTGGGGAAAACGATGACTTCCAGGGAGTCCGTTTTGTCCTCGAGGGTGATAAAGGCCATTTTGGATCCGGATTTAGTGAGAATCGACCTGGCTGTGGTGATAATTCCGCCGATGGTGGCACTGGCGCCGTCTAGTTCGGGCTTGATGTCGGCGAAAGGCGTGGTTTGTTCGCTAAAGTAGGTGTCATAGTTGTCTAGCGGATGGGCGGAGATGTAGAGGCCGAGGAGTTCACGCTCCCAGGTGAGCCATTCGCGAGTGGTTGAGCGCTGGGGTGCGGGCTTGATTTCGACTTCTTCTTGCATGAGGTTGTTTTGTGCGTTGCCTTCTTCTGCAACGCCGAGCATGTTAAACAAGTTCTCCTGCCCGGAAGCAACTTCTTTTTGCACTTTTGCACCATAGGCTTGAACCTTGTCAAGGTTGAAGAGAATATCGGAGCGGTCGTTGAATTCGTCGAAGCCGCCGGTCCGGACCATGGCTTCCCAGGATTTTTTGTTGAATTTGGTGGAGTTGATTCGTGTGGCGAAGTCGCAGACGGACTTGAAGTTGCCGTGGGTCTTGCGGTTTTCGCAGATTTCTTCGACGATGGCGGCGCCGACGCCTTTGACGGCGTTCATACCAAAACGAATCTTGTTTTCGCCCTTGACAATGCCGAATTCGGGGTAAGATTGATTGACCGATGGGGGCAGAACTGATATGCCCATGCGTTTACACTCGGCGATTTCGATGGCTAGGCGGTCAGTGTTATTGGCGTCGGAAGTCATGAGGGCGGCCATGAAGGCGTCGGGGTAGTGGGCCTTGATATAGGCGGTCCAGTAGGCTATAAGGCCGTAGCAAGCGGCGTGGCTTTTGTTGAAGCAGTAGTTGGCGAATTCTTCGAGCTGATCCCAGAACTTTTCGGCCATTTCGGGTTTGGCGCCACCGACTTTGACGGCGCCTTCAATAAACTTGGGCTTCATCTTTTTCATGAGGTCGATTTTCTTTTTGCCGACGGCTTTGCGCAGGGTGTCGGATTCGCCACCGGTAAAGCCGCACCATTCGCGGGAAATCTGCATGAACTGCTCCTGATATACCAAAATGCCGTAGGTGTTTCTGAGCGAGTTTTCTAGGCCTTGGTGTAGATAGGTGATGGGTTCCTGGCCATGCTTGCGCTTGATAAATGAGTCGATAAATTGCATGGGGCCGGGGCGATAGAGGGCGACCATAGCAATGATGTCTTCGAAATGGTCGGGCTTGAGGTCCTTGAGGTAGCGCTTCATGCCGGCAGATTCCAGCTGGAATACGCCGGTGGTGTCGCCGCGCTGGAATAGAGCATAGGTTTCTTTATCGTCAAGTGGCATGGTGTCGAGGTTGATATCTTGGCCATAGACTTTCTTGATAATACGTAGCGCGTTTTTGAGAATTGAGAGGTTGGAGAGGCCGAGAAAATCCATTTTGAGTAGGCCGAGTTCTTCGATCTCGCCCATGGGGAATTGGGTGGCGACGACGCCTTTTTGGGCCATTTCCAGCGGAACGTATTTATTGAGGTCGTCGGGCGCGATGACGACGCCGCAGGCGTGGACGCCGTGGCTGCGGATAGTGCCCTCGAGTTGGATGGCGAAGTCGAGGACTTGCTTGGTGGCAGGGCTGGAGTTGTATTCGCGGGCTAGGTCTTCGTTTTCGACAACTGATTTGGAGAGCTTGATATGACGGCCCTGGACGGGGTCGGGGACGAGTTTGGCGATGCGGTCGGCTTCGGCGTAGGGGACTTCGAGGACGCGGGCGACGTCGCGAACGGCCATTTTGCCCATCATTTTGCCAAAAGTTGTGATGTTGCTGACCCTTGAGCGACCGTATTTTTGGGCGCAGTATTCAACGACTTCGTCGCGGCGGGTGTCTTGGATGTCGGTGTCGATATCGGGCATGGAGATGCGATCGGGGTTGAGGAAACGCTCGAACATTAGGCCGTATTTGAGAGGATCGACGTCGGTGATGCGCAAGGCGTAGGCGATAATGGCGCCGGCGGCGGAACCGCGGCCAGGGCCAAAGATGATGCCTTGGTTTTTGCCCCAGTTGATAAAGTCCCAGACTATGAGGAGATAGCCGTTGAAGCCCATCTTGTCGATGGTGCCGAGTTCAAATTCGGCGCGCTCCACTACTTCTGGGGTGAGGAGCTTTTTAGCAGACGCTATATCTAGTGTGGCCGCTACATCTGGTGTCTGCTTGCCGTATCTTTCGGCCAGGCCGCGGTAGACTAGCTTGTTGAGGTATTCTTTTTCGCTGGTTTCGCCTTTGGGCAGGGGGTATTCGGGGATGAGCATGCGGCCGAGTTGGAGGTCGACGTTGCAACGGTCGGCAATTTTCCGCGTGTTTTTGACAGCTTCGGGGAGTTCTTTGCCCCAGCGCTTGATGATATCTTTGGGGTCGACGACGTGGAGCTCGAAATCTTTGAGGCTCATGCGTTTGGTGTCAGAGAGGAAGGCGGCGGTACCGACGCAGAGGAGGATTTCGTGGGCGTCTTGGTCTTCGTGCATGAGGTAGTGGCCGTCGCAGGTGATGATCATGGGGAGGTCGAGTTCTTGGGCGAGTTTTTTTAGGCCTTCGTTGATGAGGTTTTGGGCTTCCCAATGGGTTGGCGATTCGGGGTGGCCGTGGTCTTGTAGTTCCATGTAGAATCTGTCGCCGAAAACTGAGTGATACCACTGGGTGAGTTCTTTGGCTCTTTCGTAGTCGCCAGCGCGGATGGCTTCGCTGATTTCCGAGCCGGCGCAGCCGGAGAGGCAGATTACACCCTCGGAGTGGGATTCGAGGATTTCGTGGTCGATGCGGGGCTTGTAGTAGAAGCCGGATATGTAGGATTCGCTGGATAGATACATGAGGTTTTGGTAGCCTTTGTTATCCATGGCGAGGAGTGTGATGTGGTAGCGGGCTTTGTCTTTGTTGGGGTCGCGATCGGTGCGTTTGCGGGCGGCGACGTAGGCTTCGAGACCGAGAATTGGCTTTATTCCGCCATCTGCGGCGGTTTTGTAAAGTTGCACAAGACCGCTCATTGTGCCGTGGTCGGTGACGGCTACGGCTTCCATGCCTAGCTCTTTGACTCGGTCGATAAGGCCCTCGATTTTGGTCATGCCGTCGAGGACTGAATACTGGGTGTGGTTGTGCAGATGAACAAAGTCGCTGGGTTTTAACCCATACATTTCGAAAAGCTCTTCGGTTTGACCGCTTTTTTTCTCCGCCATTTGTAATAATTTTAGCACAAAACTTGCGTTAAAAATAGGTTTGACGATACGACCGAACTTTTCACATCAGTTTGTCGTCGGATTTTGGTAAGAAACCAAAGGAAAACCCGCCAGGATAGGGTTGGGCGGACTCAAAGTATGATTTGCGTGGTTACTGGCTAGAACATACAGATTTCATTGTAAACTCCAATGATACCGAAGATTTATGTGCCTATTTCTCGCATCTTGTGATGCCCTGCACTAGAGCAATTTCGTGACTTCTTTATCTATACTTTCTGGCGTTCGAGTTGGCGCGAAGCGTTTTACTACGTTGCCGTTTCGGGCGTAAGAGTTTTTCGCGTAAAAAAGGAGGAAATGAATCCTCCATTGGTTGCTATTTAGCGTTTATCTCTTTTGTGTGCTATCGTAAAAATAGAGATAACTCACGTTAACTACACGTCCAAGTTGGTCGCTGAAAAAACTTATACCATAACTGTGCTCGTGGCAGTCGAGCTTAGCCCCGTTGGATAATTGTTGGTTTGCGATCTCCGCAATACGCGACATATTGTTGCATCCTAGGGAATAATAGGAGAAGAGCTGATCGTCAAGCCTAAAGGGCTCAAATGGGATCGTGTTTTCGCTCGGAGACTTTAGGTTGTTGGACCAGACTAGAACTCCGCCCATCGGAACAATCAATGTATCGTCGTTAAAACGGCAGTAGTGGTCGTAGCACTTTACGGGAATGAGATTTAGCTTGTTCTTGATTTGAGATATGAGGTCGTCGGCAATCGTGGCAATGCTATCCTGGAAGAGCTTTTGGCGACGGGCGCTTTCTCTGGACAGAGATTGAAAGTAATCAGAAAGTTCTGCGTTTGTGCCGGTCGGTGATAGTCCCTCGCAATAGCAGGAAACGTTTATACAATCTCCTATGAGAAAGCAGCTGGTTTTCATGCCGCATAGGCTTACTAATTCTTCTTGGATGTGCTGCGCGACTATATGTTCTTCTGCGTCATGTGGGAAGAACCGGTCTACTGGGAGCTGGAATGAGAAGAGTGTGCGGCCGCCGTCGAGATAGACGTATTTACTGAGATGATCTGCGATCTTTTCGCAAATCATGACGGCAAGTTTGTGCACACTTTCTTGGAAGACTGACGTGTATTGCTCCCAAAGGGTCTGTCTTCTTCGGTTTAGCTGGGCGGGAGATAAGCTATACGGGTAAACGAACGAATTACTAGGGTACGACATATGTTTCAGCCTCCTTGAGAGTTTTTCGCACGATAGGGACAGTGATTGTAAGGTGCGATATGGATATTATACTACATATTGCGTAAAAATTCAATGAAAAACCGCCATGCTAGGGCTTGGCGGGTTTAAGATGTGATTTGCGTATTGGCTGGTTAGACAATGGAGATATCTTTGTCCTCTTTGAAGCCAGCGGGGTCGTAGTTTTGAATGACGTCTTCGAGCATTGTGAGTGCTGTGATGAGGTCGGTTTGGCAGGATTGTACGCCGGTGGTAAATGCGAACTTGTCTTTGCTGGATTTGATGAAAGTAATCGCGTCGTCTCCGCGCGAAAACGTAAGCATCGTTCTGCCGATGATATCGTAGGTCAGCAGTTTAGTCTTGCCAAAAACTCCGCCGACGCCTCTGACTTTGGCATTCATGATAGCTTCGTGCATGCCTTTTTCGACGTAAACTTTCTCGACAAACTTGTTGAAGTAGATGTCCACTGCACACCATGCGCCATTCAGGATGGTATAGTCCGCTTGGCGTTCTGGCATGGCCTTTTCCATAATCAGCCGGAATTCATCCCGGGCCAAGAGGCCTTCGATGCTGACCTGTTCGGTGTAAACGCCAAGTTTTGCTGGGTACCTTTGCCAAAAATTTTCGTATTTGTCGCGGTACTTCCTGACCCAGGCCTCGTTGGATTCTTCGAACGTGGTAATGGCCCGGAGTAGTAATTCGCCACGATGGTGTCCTATGTCGTCAACTTTAGGAAATTCAGGTTTGTATATCTCGTCGAACCTTCGGAAGTAATCGATGAGATAGTTGGTGAACTGTAGGGTGTGTACGGTTTTGCGGTTGCTTTTGTCTTGGCGGAATCGACGGAGTGCTTTGACGATGTCCGCAATGCGGTGGTAAGTGCGGTGGGGCGGGGAAGGGGGGATAAATGCGAGGTCGAGAACTTCTTGCTCGCGTTTGCCTGGCTTCATGATGGTGGCTCCTTTCGCAAATCAGAATATGTTAATGTTCGACGGATATGCCCGTCGTTGCGTGCGGCCCTCGGAGTTTTTCTTACGGCCACTAGGTAAGTGTATCATATTGTCTTGGTTATGTCAAAAAAAACGACCCTGCGATCTGTGGAAGGGGTCATATTGCTTGTCTGTCAAAAATCTTGGTTGCGGGGGTTGGATTTGAACCAACGACCTTGTGGTTATGAGCCACACGAGCTACCAGGCTGCTCTACCCCGCGACATATTTGGTATTGTTCAATTTTACGCTACTTGCGCTGGGATGTCAAGACGTGTATAATATATGTATGATAGGAGAGGTAAGTGGCGGCAGAGATTTGGGGGCGATGCGGGTGTATTTTGCGGGCGTGGGTGGCGTGGGAATTGGACCGCTAGCGATTTTTGCGAGTGAGGCTGGTTTGGAGGTGTTTGGGAGTGATTTGGCGCCGAGTTTTGTGTCGAAAGAGGTGGCGGCAGCTGGAGTTGAGGTCAGAATTGGCCAACAGGCGCAGAACGGGGAGTATCTACGATACGTGCAGCGGGAACTGCTGGAGCGGGATAGGCGAGGGTTGGATTGGTTTGTTTATACTTCGGCGTTGCCAGAAGGTAGCGCTGAATTGGTGGCGGCTCGGGAAATTGCAGAGGAGTCGATAGAGGTTGGCGGTCGAGGATTGAAAATAAGCAAGCGGGATGATTTTTTGCAGTTTTTGGTGGAGGAATTGGGGTTAAAAATGTTGGCGATGGCTGGGACGCATGGCAAAACTACGTCAACAGCGATGGTGATTTGGGTTTTTCACGAGCTGGGCCTGCCGTTGAACTACCTTGTGGGAACGACTTTGGGTTTTGGGCCTAGCGCTAAATATAGCGTATCGACACCATATATAGCGTATGAGTGCGATGAATATGATCGCAATTTCTTGAAGTTTTCGCCAGAGATTGCGGTGATTCCGTCGTTGGACTACGATCATCCGGATACGTTTGCGACGGAGGGGGAGTATTTGGAGGCGTTTCGGGAGTTTGTGGAGAGGTGTAAGAGGGTCGTTACTACTGGGGAAGTGGTGGAGCTGCTAAGCTCTTCTGCGCTAGTCCAACCGCGAACGGCGACGGTGTCGATCCCCAACCCGGGGTTAACGTTGGCGGGAGAGCATAATCGGATGAATGCGACGCTGGTGCTGGAGATGTTGAAGATTTTGGACATTCCGGGGTTGACAGAGAATCGGATTGTTGATGCATTGAATCGGTTTCCGGGGAGTGACAGGCGGTTTGAGCGGTTGGCCGATGGGGTTTATACAGATTATGCGCATCACCCGCGGGAGATCAAGGCGACATTGCAGATGGCTCGGGAGCTGGGGCGGAAAGTGGCTGTTGTTTATCAGCCGCACCAGAATACTCGGCAACATCAGGTGCGAGATGAGTATCACGATGCGTTTATGGGGACGGATAAGGTGTTTTGGCTGCCGACATATCTGGTGCGAGAGGACGAGAACCTGCCGGTTTTGACGCCGAGCGACTTGATCGCTGGGCTGGACAACGCAGAGGTGGCAGAGACGGCGGAATTGGATGATGAGCTTATTAAAAAGCTGAAGAAATTGCATCGAGATGGATACAATATCGTGCTGATGACTGCTGGACCAGCAGATGGATGGTTGAGAAATAATGTAAAAGCGATTGCAGGGGAGGGCAGATCGGTTGGTGATGATGCGCGAGAGCGCGGTTGACGATTAAAAATAAGCGGGGTATAATGGAATTATGAACGAGTTTTTCAAGGGGGCCTGGGGAGATGTATCGGAATGGTTTCGTGAGCATTTTCTAGTGGCGCTTTTTACACTTGCCATTGGGTTTTTGTTGTACAAGTTTGGGGGCAAGCTAATTTCGAAGATTGTGGAGTTTTTTGTGCGGAGCGCAAAGCACAAGACTTCNNGGATATTGAAAAGCGGCAAAAAACTCTAAATTCAATTATTGGCGCTGTATGGAAGGTGGTGGTTACCGTTGTGCTGGTGACAACGTTGATAACGCAACTGTTCCCGGCGGTGAATTTGACCGGGGTGTTGGCCGGGTTGGGGGTAGTGAGTATTGCGATTGGTCTTGGGGCGCAGAGTTTGGTGAAGGATTTTTTGGCCGGATTCTTTATTGTGAGCGAGAATCAGTATCGGGTTGGAGACGTTGTGGAGTTGGCTAACGGGGGTAATGGCGCTAGTGGGACGGTAGAAAAGGTCAACGCGCGAACAACGGTTTTGCGCGATCAGGACGGAAATGTGCATTTTGTGGCGAACGGGAGTATTGTGCGGGTGACCAACAAGACGATGGGGTACTCGCGAAGTCGGTTTGAGGTAAAGGTTGCCTATGACAATAATCTAAAAAATGTGGTTGAGATTATAAATGAAGTGGGACGGAGGATGGCGGAAGATGTGAAGTGGGAAGGTAAGATTTTGCAGGCACCGGAGTTTGTGGAGGTAAGTGATTTTGATGGAGGGGCGATTACGCTTGCTATCACCGGGAAAACTTTGCCATCGGATCAGTGGGAGGTGATGAGCGATATGCGCCAGCGGCTAATTGATGAGTTTAAGGTGAAGCGGGTTAAGTTGGTATAGGGCGTTCCGCTTATGGTGAACTTGGCGCGCAGGTGTTTGCATTTTTGGAATTGTTTGCTATAATAGTAAAAACAATTGGCCTAAGGAAATTAAAGGAGAACATTAGATATGCCTGAACCAAAGAAACAGAGTAGCCCGCGAAAAACAGGGATGCGCAGGAGCCATTTGCGGCTCGAGTTGGCGCGCAGGGTGAATAAAAAGTCGCCGGTAAAAGCGTTTGAAACAAAGAAAAAAACGCCACGCGTGCGGATTAAGGATGTGGCGGCTAAAGCGGGATTGAAAGCTAAGGCTGGAAAAACTGCGGCGAAAGATGCTGGCAGTACCGCGAAAAAGGCGACCACTAAGCCTGTGGCAAAGAAAAAGTAGGCGGGAAGAAAAATACATGGCAAAAATGGCATCAAATCGTCACTTGGGTAGGATTGTTGCCCTGCAGACTCTGTATGAGTACGAGTTTAGGGCTGGGGTGGGCGACAAAACGGCGCAGATTGACGCAATTTTAACCAAAAATATAGAGCCGTACAAAGACTCGTTGGGGGATGTTGAGTTTGTGCGCAACTTAACCGATGGCGTGTTTGATAATGCAAAACGCCTGGACGACATTCTGCAGCCGATCGCGCCAGAATGGCCGATTGAACAGATTGCAGCTGTGGATCGCAATACATTGCGAATCGGTACATATGAGTTGATATATATGCGGGATTCGGTGCCACCAAAGGTGGCGATCAACGAAGCGGTGGAACTAGCCAAGACTTTTGGCTCCGATAGTTCGAGCAAGTTTGTGAACGGTGTGTTGGGTACGGTTTACCGCAAGTACGTGGAAGAAAATCAAGACGCAGAGACCAACCAAGGGGCGGGAGAGGAAGTAAAGGATAATGAACAGAGACCAGAAGATGGATCAAAAGATGAGCCGGGAGAAACCGGCGCAGAACAGGCAGGCGAGCCTGTCGCGGCAGCCGCAACCGGAGAGGTCGCGGCAGATGCCGAGGGCGCAACAGCACGGAAAGGGGCAGATATCGCAGGCATTGGGGAAGATGTCGTCGGGGGGCAAGCCCAAGGTGACGGGACAGACGACGCCGGAGGCGGACAGCCTGACGGTAGCGCACCGGCCGTCCAAGTTTGAGCGGTTAAAGCAAGTATTTTTCCGGAAGAAGCCGGCGATTCAAGAAATCGTGCGGGAGCCAACTGCGGGCGGGATTATTTTTCGACATGTGGCGGGTAGCGATGATATTGAGATTTTGTTGATTCAGGACGCGAAGAATCGTTGGACCATTCCTAAGGGGCATATTGAGCCGGGTGAAACCGCCAAGCAGACTGCTGCGCGAGAGATTGGCGAAGAGGCTGGATTACAAAATGTTGATATGCTGGGTTGGTTGGGCAAGATTGATTTTCAGTATCGGCGGCAGGAGAAATTGGTGTTGATGAGCACACAGGTGTACCTGGTGCGGGCCAGGGGAGATACTTCGCAGATCAGAAAAGAGGAGTGGATGAACGGGATTCGCTGGTTCAGGTTTGGCGAGGCGCTTGATACTATTGAATATGACGATATAGGAAAGTTGATGTTGCTGGCCCGTAAGAAGATCAGGCAGGAGAATTATTAAAATGGGGGTAGTTGCGTGAACAAGGAACAATATGAGGGCTATATCAACTTTGCTAAAGATAAACTGGGGTTTGAGTTTAAAGAACCGGAACTACTAATTACGGCGCTGACACACCGGAGTTATGTAAATGAACACAAGAAATCTGTAAAAGAGCATAATGAGAGGTTGGAGTTTTTGGGGGATGCTGTGCTGGAGTTGGTGTCCACAGACTTTTTGTATAGGAATTATAGTGAGCCAGAGGGTATTCTGACTGCTTGGCGGGCGGCGTTGGTTCGGACGGAAAGCTTGAGTGCGGCTGGCGAAGAACTGGGGTACGGTTCGCTGGTGCGCGTGAGTAAGGGCGAGAAAAATGGTCCAGAACGGGGCTTTCAGGTGATTTTGGCCGATGCATTTGAAGCTCTAATCGGGGCGATTTACTTAGACCAGGGGTATGATGTCGCTAAGGACTTTATCGCCAAGCACATTTTGACAAAAATGGATTCGGTGCTGGAGACTGGGTCTTGGCGCGATGCAAAATCGCACCTACAGGAAGTTTCCCAGCATCAGGAGGGGGTGGCACCGGAGTATCGAGTGCTACGGGAAGATGGGCCGGACCACGATAAGACTTTTGTGGTGGGGGTGTATGTTCGGGGGCGGATGATGGGCAGGGGCTCTGGTTCGAGCAAGCAGGCAGCGCAACAGATTGCGGCTGCCGAGGCGTTGGAAAAGTATAAGTAGGTGGATTTTGGGGTTGACTTTTTGCCACGGGCAGAGTAAAATGAGTACAGAAAAGTTATTAACGAGGGAAAATTTAAGGAAATGTTAGCAATTCGATTGCAGAGGCTGGGGAAATCTGGTTATCCGGTGTATCGGGTGGTTGTTCAGGATGCGGCTAAGCACCCAATGAGTGGACGGATTGTCGCGCAAGTTGGTAGTTTGAACCCCCACAGCAAAGAAGTCAAGTTAGACAAGGAAGTTATTGAGAAGTATTTGAAGAACGGTGCGCAACCAAGTCCACGCGTGGCTAAATTGCTAGCTGATAATAGCATTAAGCTTCCAGACTGGGTGGCAAAGATGACGGCGAAGACTAGCAAGGTCCGGAAGCCGGAAAAGTGGCGCAAGTTGCAGCCTAAAGAGGCGCCAGAGGCAGAATCGACAGAGGCACTGGCTGAGGAAGTAAAATCCGAAGAAGTAAAGTCCGAAGAAGTCAAGACAGAAGTGGCCGAAAAGGAGTCTGCCGAATCGGCAGCATAGTTCTCGGGGCAGGGATACTCGCTAGAGAACAAATTTAGTTTGGGTGCGGCAAAAATGCACTAGATAATAATAAAATCAGGAGGACAAAATGTCAATAGATCAGCAGTTCATCGAGTATATCGTAAAAACACTAGTGAATAAACCAGAGGCAGTTTCAATTGAACGAACAATTGACGAGCGTGGCGTATTATTAACCTTGACGGTTGACCCAGAAGATGTCGGACGAATTATAGGTAAGCGAGGCGCAACGGCACAGAGCTTGCGGACATTGCTGCGGGCACTTGGCACCAAGAACGAAGCGCGCTACAACTTGAAAATTGTTAATAATGATGGTTATGAAGGCGGCAAGAGCCATGATGATAACCGTGATGATCGGGGCGAAGCTTCGATGGCTACGGCTTCTGACGAGGCTGCGCCAGTGGAAGATGCGACTCAAAGTGAAGCCCAGGCTGAGCCTGTGGAAAACGCAGCAGATAAACCTGTGGAAAACCCGGACGACTCCGACGAATTGGCGGAAAAAACCCGAAAAGAGCTTGCAGAATTGGACGACCTTGATATATAATGGTAAGCAGTTCAAGTAAAACTGAACTATAAGCTCACTGCGAGCAACGATCTACATAAGAGAGTTGAGAGCCTTATATGTTCAAAGAACCACCTGAAACTCCCTCCCGAGAAAAGGTGGTTTTTTGATGGCTGTACTCAGCCGCGTAAAACCTAAATGTAAAAGTGCCGCCGAGAAATCTCGGCGGCTGAGTCGGTTTAGATGAGCAATGTTATTCTGGGGGCATGACAGGGCTGACGCATTCCGGCGTTAGCTCGACTTCGTCGAGACCAAGTTCGCGGTTGATAAGGACGATCGGCTCTGCGAAGTCGCCAGCGTATTCGGTGATAGGAATAATAGTGCGACCGCGGGCGCATAGGGCTTGGCGAAACTCACGGTCATTCAGCCGGTCGCGGGGAGGGTCTTCTTTGGCTGCTTCGGCCCAGAAATGCTTACGGACGTCATTGAAAGGTTTATTATCGGCGATATATACGCCGTCAGCTGACTTTGGCAGGATGCGGACGGTGTATTTCTCGTAGGAAAGGTAGTATCCTAAATACTCCTTGACTCGAGTAAAACTGCACCAGAGGAAGCCGTCGAAGGCGATTTCTGGAATGGGTGCCTCGCCTTCGCGAGGACCGTCGCCGAGCGGCACCAATCTGGGGCTGCCGATTAGGCCGTAGCGGTCTTTGCGCGGTAGGGAATCGAGAGATTCCTGCCCTTTCGCAATACGCTCAATATCGTCATACTCGGTTTTGCAGAAGATGGGAGGTAGCCCATCGGGAAATGGCAGTGGTGAGCGGGCAAAGATGTCGATTTGCTCGAGCGGCAGGGGGTGTGCAATGATTTTGGCGAGTAGATTTTCGCGCAGCCACATGGTGAATTCGGCGAATACGGCCTCGGTTTCATATACATGCGTCTCGTTGCCTTCGGGTAGGTATTCGCGCCCCAGATTGTTGTCGGCAACAAGAAAAGGTGGGCGCTGGTTGCGGTAGCTATAAAGGCTTTTCCAGGAGCCTGTATAGCACAGGTAGGTGCGAGGCTTTCCTCTCATCTTGGAATGGACTTTTATGCCCATGAATGCTTCGCGGTCGCGCCCCCAGTCATCGCCGGTGTATACGTAGTAGCTCGGGCCGCTTTCATCGTCGTACACTGAGATTTCTCGCTGGGGGATGTTGAGGGTGCTGCCGTAGGTGTAAGGCTTTAGTCTGCAGTCGAGTTCAGTACAAGTAATTGCGCTGACTATGCGGTACTTGGCATCTCCGGACCCACCCTCGTAGAAGTTGACATCGATGCCGGGGACGGTCCAGTTGCGTTTTTCCAGCTCGTGGATGATTTCGTCGATCACTTCGTCGAAAGGGAATTGGCGAGAATCATGGTATCTATAAACACGAGATTCGGCGCCATAGATTTTTTTGCTCATTTGGTAAAACACCTCTCTCTTTGGATTTGGTGTTGCGACGGGGCAAAAACGCCCCATTGTGAGTATGATAGCATAGCTGCCGCGTGTTGTCAAGTGCGAATCGATTTTCACGTTGACATAGTCAGGGCAAGATGATAAAATTGTGTCCGCACGGTAGCGTGCATGCACCTTAAGATAATTATCGATCAGGTGTGCAAAAAAATACGGGAGTTGGTTATGTGTTTGGAACAGCGACGAAGTTGCCTTTGGAAATTCGAAAGATTAAACCAGGTTTTAGACTCAAGCCGGGCGGAGTGTTGGGAAACCTAGAAGCTATTAAAGGGCTTCACAAGTTTGCGCTGAATGACACCCAGAGGAGTGTGGTGGATGCAGCCTTGCAGAGAGCAGGGACTGAACTGGCGAGGGGTTTTAGACCGAGCATGCGGGTTGACTTTGAGACCGGAGAGACCTTGTCGGCTTGCCACCAAGTTTGGGGAGCGTTGCAAAGGGCCGGGATTGCGAAGAAGAGGGACACGGGGCTGTGTGTTTCGGTTGTGACAAAGGATGGCCTGCACTTGGCTTTTGAGCGTTCGACACTGGCCCAGACCAACAAGGGCAGCTTGGACTGCTTGGCGGGGTTTTTGTACGAAGGGAAGAAGTCGCTTGGCCTGAATCGGCTGGTAAAAACTAACTTAACAGGATCTGATGGCCAGGGTGGTCGAATGGGCGTGAGGTGGACAGATATCGGATCCCTGGATATCCCGTTCTATATCGAGACGCCGTGGCGCGACGAGATTGTGGTGCGGTTGAAATTGACCGTTGGTACGGACGAATTGCAGGATTGCCGAATCCACACGAGCAATGGCTGGCCGGGCGGCCATAAAACACTGTTTTTGACGACCGAACAGATTCTGAGATTGGTCGTGCACCCCGATGTCTATGCGAATCCGTCACGGATGATTGCGCTGATTGCGCCGCTGTATGAGACCGAGTATTTTACGGATGCGCTTGAGGCCATTTTGACAAAACCACCTTATAACCCTCAGGTCGTATCGACGGATTTGCCGTTGGTTTTGAAGAGGTCGGGTGTTTTATATCAACCAGTTTGCAAGTAGTAATTATCATAAAGACCGCTGGAAGTGAATTTCCGGCGGTTTTAAATTTGTTTGGAGCTTATGCTTGCACGGCTTGATTTGATTTGATAGGATGGGGGTATAGTAAAGGAGGAAAGATGGGGAAAGATGCAGAAAAGGGGGTGGCAAAGGGTGAAGATAAGGTGGCGGCCAAAGCTGCAGGCGGTAAGATGAAGGGAGGCAAAGATAGCGGCAAAGCGGTTGCAGGTGGCGAAACTGGGAGGTCGCAGGCCTTGAACCTGGCGATTTCGCAGATTACAAAGCAGTTTGGCGATGGTTCGATTATGAAATTGGGTGAGGCGCATAAGGTTGATGTGGAACTGCTGTCTTCTGGTGCGCTGAGTTTGGATCTGGCGCTGGGCGGCGGCTACCCCAAGGGGCGAATAATTGAGATTTATGGCCCGGAGAGTTCGGGAAAGACGACGTTAGCGCTACATGCGATTGCCGAAATGCAGCGAAGTGGTGGAACGGCGGCGTTTATTGATGCCGAGCATGCCTTGGACCCGATGTATGCCAAGCGGGTAGGTGTGGATGTGGAGAATTTGCTGATTTCGCAGCCGGATAACGGAGAGCAAGCGCTGGAGATTTGCGAAACGTTGGTGCGGTCCGGAGCTGTTGACCTGATCGTGGTGGACTCGGTAGCGGCGTTGGTGCCACAGGCAGAGATTGATGGCGATATGGGCGATTCGAATATGGGGCTGCACGCTCGGTTGATGAGCCAGGCGATGCGGAAATTGACGGGGATTATTAGTAAGTCGAAGGCGACAGTGATTTTTATCAATCAGATTCGGATGAAGATCGGGGTAATGTTTGGCAACCCGGAGACGACGACGGGCGGGAACGCGTTGAAGTTCTACGCTTCGGTGCGGCTGGACATTCGGCGGATTGGGCAGATTAAGGCGGGTGAAGAGATTGCTGGCAACCGGACGAAGATTAAGGTGGTGAAGAATAAGATTGCGCCACCGTTTAGGACTGCAGAGTTTGATATTATGTACAATGAGGGAATAAGTCGGACGGGTGATGTGCTGGACTTGGCCACAGAGAATGAGGTCCTGGAGAAGTCAGGCGCCTTCTATAAGTATAATGGCACGACGATTGGGCAGGGGAGGGAGACCGCTAAGGCGTATCTGAAGGAGAATCCGGAGATATTGAAAGAAATTGATAAAAAAGTCCGAGAAATCGTGAAAGTCAGGGAGTAAGGAGTTCGCAAGACTTGCGGCTGCAGGCAACAAAAGTAGGCTCTGGTGAGGATATCCTGAGCCTACTGTTTGCCCGCTGCTACGCGCCCACCCAGGGCACATGATTATGCTTTTCGGGAGCTTATCCCCGATAGACACTTTTTTGTTTTAATCCGCTGTTTTTGTTTGTTGTCTCCACACAAGTCCACATCTGACTGACGATGGAACCCCGTGAAGCGTATCAGCTTATGTATTATTTTATAGTGCTTGGGCGTGATTGTCAAGGGGGGTTTCGGTCAAAAATGTTGTAATTTTTACAACATTTGAGATTTGGGCTTGCTTTTTGTGAAAGTGTGATATAATAGGAGTGTTCAGAGTTACGTTTAAGAGGGGAGTAGGAATAAGTTTTGGCTTACTTTGAGAGCGTGAGGTCGATCTGACATAGTTAGTAAATAGGAAGAATATGGAACAAGAACAAAGTCAAAACCTATTCATCGGAAGCTTGGCATATGCCACCCGTGATGACGCTTTGAAGGCCTTTTTTGAAACAATTGGCCCAGTCAAGAGCGCTCGGGTGATTATGGATCGCGATAGCGACAAGAGCAAGGGTTTCGGATTCGTTGAATTCGAAAATCCTGCCGACAACCAAAAAGCCATCGATGAATTGAACGGCAAAGAGCTTGATGGACGACCAATTACGGTCAACATGGCTCGGCCAAAGACCGAAGGCGGAAGCCGCGGTGGTCGCGGTGGCAACGGTGGCGGTTCTTTCCGGCGCTCAAGCTGGTAAGAAATTGCAAACTGTAGTAAAATCCCCTGATTCAGGGGATTTTATGATATCTATGATTTTTTGGACAAAAAAACAAGCCCTCGAGGTTCAAGGGCTTTTATGAGGATTTAGTTGCCGTGGTCGCCATTAGACGGGAGTTTTTTGAGAGGTCCCCGGAAGTAGTGGTCGGGTTTTGTTTCTGGTTTATACTGCTCTGTAATGTCATAGAACGCAACTTCGTTGGATGATACGTCGCCGGAGTAGTCGTAGCCAAGCACTTCGCGGATTTCTATTTCGGTTTCTTTGCCCCAAGATGGGAGATGGTGAAAGATTCGCAGAGTCTCGAAGGACTGCCAGCCGTTGGTTTTTCGGTTGCCGTCATCGCCACAGCGCTCAAAATACGTTTTTTTCGCCAGGATGGTCATTGTCGCTCCTCCTCGTAATGATACTAGCGGTCCTAGTCCTGAACACGCAGGAAGGACTGCTTATAGATAATGTACCATAGGTACAGCGGTGTGTCAAATTTGTTTGCGTATTGCCTGCATGACTCGGGGCCCAACGTGAGGGCTTAGAGTTGCGGCATCGGTTTGTGAAATGTGGAGGTTTTGCGGGTTTTAAGGTATAATGGGGGTATTAGGAATAACTGGAGGTAGAAATGGAAAATAGTTTTGCGATTACGGATGTGCGGGGGCGGGAGATTCTGGATAGTCGGGGGAATCCGACGGTTGAGGCGGATGTACGGCTGGCTGGGGGCGGATTTGGCCGAGCGGCGGTGCCGAGCGGGGCTTCGACGGGGGCAGGCGAGGCCTTGGAGTTGCGGGATGGGGGCG
>DBCV01000051.1 GCA_002293245.1 Candidatus Saccharibacteria bacterium UBA949
TTGAAAAGTGTGGGTGGTTCAGGTTGACTTTTCGCAAGCGCTTATGGTAAAATTACCACTATGGCAACAATGCAGCATAAACAAGAAAGGGGTGAGAATATATGAGCACAGCTGCGGAAATACTAGTGATAATTTTGTCGGCATTTTTAGCCTTCTTTTTATTGCTCAGTATCATATTAACCATAAAGCTAATCAAACTAGCCGGACAAGCCCAACGCATCGCCAACAAAGTCGAAGACGCAGCGGACAGCGCCCGCGACGTCGTGCAAAACATCAAAAACTGGACATCGCCCGCTCTATTCGCTGGCGCTGCCAGAGGTTGGGGCGAAAAAATCAAAGGGTTTTTTAGCAAGAGACAAAATAACAACGAAGAAGGAGAATAAAATGGGTGAACATATGTGCGAAAACTGCAGCAGGAACAAAACAAGCGGAACCAAAAAACTAGTAGCGGGTCTCGCAATCGGCGCAGCAGCCGGCATGGTCGCTGGTATCTTAACCGCCCCCAAGAGCGGCAAAGAAACCAGGGCCNNAGGGCCGACCTTGCCAAAAAAGCCAAAGACATCAAGGGTAAAGTATCCAACAAAGCCGGCGACCTCAAAAACCGCACCACTCAGTTCGGCAAAGAAGCCAAAGAGAGTTGGGACCGCAACATGATGAAAGCACGCAAGGATGCCGAAACCCGCGGGAAATAGCCACGAAGAGCCGAGCAAATTTAACCGCAAAGCTCAGCGAATCGCCGAGCGCGATCTAAAAGCCGAACGCGCCACTCTGCAGGAGTTATTTTACGATCTCTACCTGCATCGTGGCCGCGTTTACAAGATGAACTTTTGGCGCGGCATATGGTTCGGCTTTGGCGTCGCGCTCGGCGGATCTATTATTATTGCCGCCGCCATCTGGCTACTATCTCTGTTCCAAGACGTCCCCGGCGGCGTCGGCGACTTCGTCCGCTGGCTCATGGATGCCGTCACCAAACGCTGATTGATGCGTAAAAAACTCCGCATTTGAGCGCAGTTCGCATTTTCTCTNNCGGTGTGTCCCGGAAGAACTTCCTCCCTCGACCGCAGAGAAAAATGTGAAATGTGCCAAATGCGAGGCTTTTTACTAGGCGCCGATCTTATCCTTCTTGATCGACCGAATCGCATTATGCTCCACATACTCAATAATCTTCTTTGCCACGTTCACCCCAGTAATCTTTTCCACGCCAAACCCCGGCGAAGCATTCACCTCCAAAATCAACGGCCCCCGCTTGCTCCGCATCATATCGACTCCAGCTATATGCAGACCCATTGCTTTCGCAGCTTTCAACGCCATTTTCTTTTCCTCATCAGTCAGTTTTATCGCCGTGCCAGTCCCCCCCTTATGCAAATTAGATCTGAACTCATCATCCAGGCTCTGCCTCTGATATGCCGCCACAACCTGTCCGCCAACCACAAACGCTCGAATATCCGTACCTGCCGACTCAGCAATAAACTCCTGAACTAAAATACTCGTCCCGTCTTCATTCGTCAAGTAGAACGCCTGGAGCGCCGACTTCGCCATCTTTCGCGTCTCCGCCAAAACTACTCCGTTTCCGTGTGTTCCCGAAGCTAACTTAATAATCACCGGTAAACCAATTCCATCAATCAGGTCGTCAATATCTGCAGTGTTCCGCGAGAACACCGTCTTGGGAATCGAAACCCCCGCCCGCGCCAAAATCTGCGCTGAACGAATCTTGTCCCGAGCACGCGTAATCGCCAAAGACCCCGAAACCGTATATATATCCTGCATTTCCAACTGTCTCAGGATAGCCGTACCATACCGCGTCATATGATTAGCAATCCGCGGGATAACCGCATCGTAATGACCCAAAGCCTTACCCTTATACATCACAAACGGTCGATTCTCAGCCACAGCTGCATAACAATTCTTATACTTTATAACCCGCACCTTATGCCCAGCCTTCTTGGCCTCCTCAACCAATCTCTCTGTCGAATAGTTGCCATTTCCATTACTCAAAATTGCAATTTTCATAATCAATCTACCATCCCATCTAGTTTCTTACGCAACACTTTATATCTATCCTTAGCCTTCCCCTTGGCCACATCAACAATAAACTTATTCTTTATTACATTCCTACCAATCAATACAGGATAACTCTGCGTACTCCTGTTTGCCAAAGTAAACGAAGCCATTATTTTGCGGTCTTTCAATACAACCGGAACTCTAATCATATACCTAACCTCAACCGTACCGGTCGAACTCTGTACTGCCCGCCTACTAAAGCTCTGTACATTTATGCGCTTGCCAGTATAAAACTCGCTTGAACTATCGAAAAAGCTGAATTCCAGCCCTTTGGACGTCTCGCTGATACCCGACGCCCAAATCGAAGAGACCGCTGCCCCGGTGTCAATCCGCGCCGGAATACCCGCAAGCTCAAACCCTGGCAAATCCACCAGCTCCGAACGCCCAACCCTACCCCGTGGCCTACGCCTGCGACCTTTCTTCATAAGCGCTCTCAACAACTCCGCATATACTTCCGCCTTCTCCTCCAAAAGACCGCCGCTAGAAATCTGCGGGCCCTGATTCACCTCCAAAACATAGGTTCGAGAAGTTCCCTCTTCAATTATCACATCAATTCCCGCCACCTCTAGCTTCTTTGCCTTCGAAATTCGTTCCGAGATCCGCAACGCTTCCTTCGAAACCTCACCTAGCGGCGCCAACCTCATTGACCCCCCCTGCGAAGTGCTATTAAGATGAGAGCCTACCGCAGCCGTCCGCTCAATCACTAACTTAGCTTTAAATCCCATCACTAAAACCCGCAAATCCCCATTATTCTTAATATACTCTTGCATTACAAACCGCTTCGTCGGATTCTCCTCCTGAATCTTCCGCAACTCCCCCGCACTCTCTGCCAAAAAATTCAACCTCCCCTTAGCCCCATGGCTGTTCTTAAAAATCACCTTGCCAAACTCGCCAGCTACTTCTTCAAACTTCTCTACAACCCGCTCAATCGGCCCATAAACCGTCCGAGGAGTAAGTAAGTCCGCGGCAAAACATGCCATCGCATCGCCCAGTTTATCCCTCGTTTCACTTTCGCCTACATACGAATCAATACAGCCAATACCCAGCTTCCGACAAAACAATGCTACGGCATGCGCTTCATCGAAATAACCACCGATATACCTAAAAACTACAAGGTCGAAGTCCGCAACCTCTAGACCACGTTCAGGGTCAAAGACTCTAGTCTTCTCGCCGTTTACATCAAACACCAAATCACTTAAACATACAGAATCTACCTTGAACTTCGAGCCTAAAACACTTTGAATCCGCTCGACGAAGCTCTCATGCTCACGGCTTTTGTCGTTATTTACCAGTAAAACCTTTTTTTTCATACAGAAAATTCCTATTCTTTTTCTGCTCAAATTATACCACAGCTTGCATTTCTACGCAATATACGCTATAGTGCAAACATGAAACAACAACTTATCGCAATCTACCAATCCAATGTAAACGACAATACATCACCCCAATTCGAAAACAGCTACTATCGCACCGCCTATTCAAATCTATTCTATCGTCTGCTCCATCTCGGCGCCCAGCCTGTCGTAGTTTACGACGCAAAGAACACTTACTCTGGCAACGGCACCTTTACCCGCGGCTGGTTTGCCGAACTCGCAGAAAAATCGGACGACGCATCAGATGAAACACAAGACAGCAAAAAAGTCAAGTACCGCAAACTCGAAACCACGTTTAAGGCCGACCTCCTATACGATAAGAATCGCTTTCCCTTTAGCGATATCCCTAAGCTCAACCCCGATAGAGTCAAAAAAATCTGCAACGATAAATACAAAACCTACCTCTTCGCCCCCGACTTCCACTCAAAGAGCTACTCCATCTGGCATGAATCCGAACTTGAGGTCTTTGGCCTCAGTCATCCCGACTGCAACATCGCACTTAAGGAGCTCGACTCTTACGGCGGCGAGAAAGTCTTCGTTGGAAGGTTCGCGGACTACAAAAATGACCTTAATTTCCCCCTCATCGCCCAAGAATTCATCGACACCTCTGGTGGCACTCCCAACCGCCAACTCGCCGAAGGCTATCACGACGTCCGCATCAGGCTTTTCGACGGCCAGCCCATCGGCGGCAGCCTCCGCATCCCCAAAGCCGGTACACTGAAATCTAACCAACATCTCGGCGGCCAAGCCCGCGCTCTGTATGTCCGGGAACTCCCCGCCGAACTCGTTGAAAAAACCGCCGAACTCGACGCCCGCTTCGGCGTCAAAGGCCATCGCTTCTTCGCCGCCGACTGGGGTTTCGACAAAACCTCTGGCGAGTGGAAACTCTTTGAACTTAACAACATGCCCGGGCTCGCCCACCGCAGCGTTGACGGCCCCGCCGCCGACGAATATCTCCAACTTCTGGCCGAAAACCTAGTGAAAGCCGCGCAGCGGTAAGCCGACCGCCGCAGGAACGTGAAAATCTCCCCAAGAATCTGGGGAGCTTTTCGTAAAAATAGGTTTGATACTACGCATTATCAACGGCTTCATAAATCTCCGTCACCAAGGCTTCCAGCTTTTTATACTGTACGCCGAGCTGGGCATTGGGCGTCTGCTCCGTCTTCATCTGCGCGTAGCGGNNCGGACGCCTGCTGCGCCTTAATCTGCGCGTAGCGGCCAGCATAACCGTTGGCCTTTGCTAGCCACTTCTCAAGTGTATCCTTAGCTATCCCAACCCTTTCGGCGGCATCGATAGCGACATAAAACCCGCTATCTCGCAACAGCCAAGCCACCTCGTCGTCGATAACAGTCTTCGGAGCATTAGCCGGCTGCGACGGTGCCTGGGTGGGCTGCGACTTTTTCTGCTGTTTCGGCGGCGCGGGCGACTTCGGCGCCTGAGCATGAGCAGACGGCTCGGGAGTTTCGGGCTCTTTGTCTATGCCCGCGCCTTTCTCGCCGTCTTCAAAGCTAATGTTATCCCAGGAATCATCTTCACCGCCAACAACTTCGTGGAATTCGGCGAAGAGATCCAAAATCCCCTTAATCAAGTGCCTCAGTTTAATTCCATTGGCACTTTTTGTGCTTATGCCGCTAGCCTTGATAGTAGCGGTCATCATCGCTTTCAGCTCCTCAGGCGTCATCAGCCCAGATGGCGCAGCAGCGATTGGCTGCCTCTCAGCTGGCTTCGTCGCGTCGTTCTTTGCCACTGCGAGCGATTTCTCTTCCTTCGTCTCCCGCGTATCTCCGCCCGTAGCGCTCTTTCTTGCGGCTGATATCGCTGCTTTTGCAGCACTGTGGCCAGCCAGTTTCCCAAACAAACCGTTCTTTGACATTTCTATGCCATCCCCTTTCAGTATCATCTCTGACGCACCGATAAAAACGCATGTGTCGCAACCGGCGGCTGGACTCTGTTAAAATCCTAAAACCCGTCGTGCGTTTAAACCTATTTATCAAGGTGCATCGGGCTACGCTAATAGCCTCATAAGTCCATTATAGCACACAT
>DBCV01000037.1:0-134 GCA_002293245.1 Candidatus Saccharibacteria bacterium UBA949
AGGTCTTGGTTTTTGCTGGCTGCTCTAGCTTTGGATTGTTGCTTGGTTTTTTTGATGGTATGAATGATGTGGCGGATGGCGAAGAACAGGGCGATGGCGGCTAGGAACGGGAGCAAGATTGCCCAAAGAAGCTT
>DBCV01000037.1:193-2989 GCA_002293245.1 Candidatus Saccharibacteria bacterium UBA949
CTCCAGAGAGATAAGATACGCCTTCGCGTATGCGAGTAAGGCGCGCAGAGAAAGGTCTGGTCCGCGGTCGTACTTTTTGTCGTTGTGGATATTCTTTTCTGCATACATCTCATCAAGGTAATGGATCTTGCGCGCACCGGGCGGGTGACCATAAAAACACCTATCGGGGTCAGTTTCCATATAGCGGCCAAACTCAATGTCGGTTGTGAAAGCGGGCATCCCGAGCGATTCACGGGTGGGGTCGAACCAACGGTCAACCCAGAAAACAATTGCTCCGACCCGAAGCATTGCAGAACGCTCCCAGCCGTAAACCGAAACATTGCCTCCGGCGCAGGGCTTATGCATGTCATCACACGGGCGCATGCCGTTTCGGTGCTCTGGGACCACAACCGTGCCAGTAAAAGCAAGGTCTTGTTCGAGAATTCTTAGCGCTTCCGGACGCCAAGACTTGACGTCTTCGTCTCGCGGTGTTGGACCGGCCAAGAAAATCGAGTTTTTCGGCAACACGCCAATCGGGTCCTCATAGTACAAAATGTTCAATTGAAACACCTCCATAGGGTTTAATCTGTTCGGATTATACCTCATTTCGTGCTAAAATGGGAGTATGGATGCGAAAACGGATGAGGCGTGTGAAGATTTAGGCCAAAGACCGGACTGGTTATACTCAGAGACGGTCAAGGAGCATTTTTTGAATCCGCGGAATGTTCTGTGGACCGGCGAAGAAGAGTTTGAGGCGGACGGGCGGGGGGTTGCCGGAAATGTGGTGTGTGGCGACCAGATGTTGATGATGATTAAGGTGAAGCTTGATGCTGCGGAACCGGAAAATCTGGATGCGGCGCGGATTAGCGACATTGCCTGGAAAACCTACGGCTGCGCAAGTGCGATTGCGGCGACGTCGATGCTGAGTGAGGTGGCGAAGGGGTTGACTTTGGCGGAGGCCGCGGATATCACGCCCGAGGTGATTGCCGAAAAGCTGGGCGGGTTGCCGGCGCGGAAGTTCCATTGCTCGGTCTTGGGCGATAAGGCGCTGAAATTGGCGATTGAGGATTACAAGGGCAAACGGAGCAAGAACGAGGGTTAATAAACTGGGACAGGCCGAGTAAAAAGCCGCCTACTGCGAGGCGGCCGGTTCGTTTTTATCTTGTTGTCCGATTTTAGGAGGGGTAGATCTGCGCTCCATGTCGGCAACGGCTTGCTTGGCAGTGGCGATATTCGCCAAAGCGATGCGCTCAGCCTCTGCGTCAATCAGCTCGGTCGGAAGATTGCGAAGAGTATCATATATTTTCAATACCTGCGCAGCCATGTTCTGCTGCATCGCATCGACAACACCTGCCGCTCTTTTTGCCTTGTCTGCGGCGCTGGTGGCAAGGGAAGTAAAGTGGTCTTCGGCAATATTCGCCGGTGTTATATAGCCCATATGCCACAGTTCACCTTTTGAGCTCATCAGCAACAAGCATTTGTGGTCTGCGAGATCCGGGCGGTAATGGTTCCTGATGTACGGCGCGCTGGCGTTGAGCACCAGGCGCCGAATGTCGGCGTGCGCAGATTCGGAATCCGGCACATCACCAAACAGTCGGTATTGTTCGGGCAGCCCTTGCTCCGAGCGGAGTTCTTTGTCCAGTTCGCGAGTGGCTGAGCCAAAAATGAATAAACCAGACTCCTCGAACCATTGCTTCGATCCATAGGGCCTGAACGCGACGCCAGCGAGGGTCGGCTTGACTTTGAAATATAGCCGGGGCGAGCGGTCAAGGGTTTTTTCGCCTTTGCCAGCAAGCTGCCGCACCGTTAACGGTTCGTCCTCGGGCGCGACCAGGTGCTTACCTTTGGCTGCGGCCATAAATATCGGGAAAAAGTCGCGGGCTTCGGGCGGCGGAGGGGGGCGGAGAGGCGGCTTTCTTGCGCTTTTTTTGATTGAGCAGATCTCGTACTTCGTCATCGCTCAGTTCCTTGAACCTTGCATGGGCGGCATTGAGGTCGTTCAAGAGTGGGGATCTTTCCTTAATCACATCAAAGTGAAAATGTTTGGATATAGCACCGACATGGTTGGGGATATATGTCTCACGAAACTCATGGATACCTCTCAGCTCAACGATCTTTTTGCACAGCGACTGATCAACATAAAGATCGGCGAGAGTGACATTTGCATCGCTCATCTCAGCTTCCGCCTTTCTGGCTTGCGTTTGTCGGCATGGTTGCCATCCCCGTAGTTGTCGTAGCTGCCTTTGTCGGATACGTAAGTCGGGTCTTTGTTCCAACCTGTTTTGTGTAGCGCGTTGGCCTCAACTCGAGCATAAGCTCCCGGCAAATCCTCTTCTCTGCCGATGGCGCTCCTGAGCCGTTGGGCAAACTGATAACGCTCGATTTGGCGCAAGAGGTCGCTGTAGCCCAGCTCGGTGGCCGAGCCATCTGTAGGAAAACTGGTGCGCCGCATTGCTCTCAAAAGAATCAGACAGGATACGGGCTGCGTGCTGAATGCGATTTCGTCCATTAGCTTGAGTCCGGCAATTAGCTCCTTGGGGCTGTAGCCACGTTTTAGGTGGCCTAGGTAGGATATGCGCGACTGTCTGCCCAGCCTCAGATCGTTGCATACTTGTTTGAACTCGCTCGCTTCTAGCGGCGTCATCCGCAAGTTGTTTTTCTGTAAAAACCTTGTTAGGTAAGATTTTTTGTTGGTTACCGCCGGGAGCTTTTTCTTTGCACTGTCGGGTGCTTCGGGTGCTTCTGGCATTTCGGGTATCCCAGACACTGTGGTTCCTCCTTTTAATTGTAATTGGAGTTTCTTTTGCAAAAGAAACT
>DBCV01000048.1:0-131 GCA_002293245.1 Candidatus Saccharibacteria bacterium UBA949
CATCAACGAGCGCAGCCCTTGTCTTCAGTTGAATTTTTCTGGAGAAACTGCCCCGGTAACGGGGAGGAAGGAGGGGACGATGTCAGGTCAGTATTTCTCTTACGTCCTGGGCTAGAAACGTGATACAATGG
>DBCV01000048.1:218-5237 GCA_002293245.1 Candidatus Saccharibacteria bacterium UBA949
CGGTGAATACGTTCCCGGGTCTTGTACAAAATAAATGCGCCTGGCAGGGCGAAAAACTAAGTGGTGCAAATCCACTCCTTGCAAGTTTTTGCAAGCGTAGCGAAGGAGCAAGACATCTCCGGTAACGGAATGTCTGAAGGGCTCTGATGTGCAAAGGGCAGTCTTTTTTGGCGGTCTTAGACAAACCGCACGGTGTTTATGAGTTATGCAATGTGTACCATAGCGAAATAAACGGCAGTTTAATCTGCAAGCCTAAAATGGAATGTCCGAAACAGTTTTTCGTCTGACCCAGGGAGATCCTAGTTTCGAGTGTAATCAAAGATGAAACTAGGAAGTCAGCTGAGCTCATAGTAGTCGCTAGGTGTTATAATTGTTATTATGACACGCGACGAAGGAGTGAACTCTATATTAAATCCGCACTATATCGTTGGTTTTGTTGACGGAGAGGGTTGTTTTTCAATAACTTTCAACAAAAATGGAACCAATTTGCCCGAAGTTCGCTTGATTTTCGAGATTGAGCTTCGAGAAGACGATAGACCGATTCTGGAAAGAATCCAAGAGACGCTAGGTTGCGGTAGAATATACCGCCTTGAATATGCGCGCTACAAGAAGTGGCGACCGCATGTTAAGTATAAAGTTAGTAATTTTAAGGATATTTCAGAAAAGGTTATACCGTTCTTCAAAAGGTATCCGCTTCAGGCCAAGAAGCTTGAAAGTTTTAATAAATTCTGCCGAGTAGCAGAGGTAATTAAGGCAAAAGAGCATCTAACCGAGACAGGAATAGTAAGGATTCGCGAGATAAGGTCCCGCAAGTAGAGACTCGCTTAGTGCGTTAGACGCGCACGCTAAGTGGGGAGTGAAATAGATTACATTATCACAATCACCGCCCGTCAAACCATGAGAGTCGTGGGCACCCGAAGTCCGATTCGTCGGCCTAAGGTGAACAAGATGATTGGGGTTAAGTCGTAACAAGGCATCGGTACCGGAAGGTGTCGATGGATTACCTCCTTTCTAGGGAGTTAGATGCTTGTCGCCTGAGCAATCAGCGGCAATGCTAGGTCGGTCGTAGTTATGGAAATCAAGCTTGTTTCATAACTTTTCTGGCGCAAGCCAGATGCGGCTTCAAGCTAATTACTGACTGATTTTATCGGATTCATCCGATAACAGATGAATTGCACAACCGAGTTGTTAAAGGGAAAGACTACCGAAAAGTAGTCTTTTTTAGTAATGGCTCGTACATTTCATAATTTACGGGGGTGCGAGAGAATGGCAAGCAGCCTTGAGTTGTCTATGGCAAAAGACTTCTTACGCAGAGAACCGAGGGATATGATTGATGTAATTCCTTACGACGAACAGTTGACGATCTTGGAGAAAATCCTGGCGACACTTGATGAACAGGATTTGAAAAGCATTGGGTATTCGGTTGAGTTTGTGGAAGAACGATACCGTAAGACGAAAAAAGACCAGGGTCTTTATATGCACACGTTTTCTGCGGGCTTGGGCCGATTCCAAGGCCAACTTTGCGAAATCGAGTATAGCACATCGGCGACGTATCCCGACAGGATAGAAATATTCTACGGGGGTAAGCCAATCGGTGGCCGTGACCCGGACAATCACACGCATGGCCACGTTGTCTCTAACGATGGAGTCAATATCCATTATTGGCGCTTACCAAAAAGCGAGGGCGGAAAAATAATTATCAACAGCGAATGGGGCTCCGAAAAACTCCGCAAGCATCTTTGGTGGTACTTTACAAAAAGGGCGTCGCGATGCGGCGCTTTTTGTAGTATAATTGACAGATATGGAGTTTTTGAATAATCTTGATAGAAAGACTGCTCCGAGAATCGAAACCGTCTTGGAAGACTTTTATGGCTTCGAAAAGGGCAAAATTGTACACTTATACGGGACAGTCTATCATGAAACGGACGCTTGGTCGCACTTTTTTTCATATGATGGCGATAACTACGTTTTATATGGCGCCGACTTTTTGGGGCTTGACGAGGAGCGGTCGCAGGACAAGGAATTGAACTCTCTCCTAAATTCGGTCATATCCGAACACGAGATGAGCGAAAGGCGAACGCGCAACGATGAGGTTGAGCTAGTAAAAAACAACCGGGGCAGACTTATATCCCAGACGGATTCGGATTCTTACACTCCGATCCTATCGGACAGAGTATTCTTGGGTAAAATTACTAATCCGGACTTTAAGGTTTAATCCAGCCCGGGTATGACGGCTCGGAGAATGGCTTTGACAATCATCGGTAGAATGCCGAACGCCGTCAAGGCGCCGCCCACCGCAACAATTACACCCCAAAACTTTACCTTGTCGTAGCTGCGGACACCGCTCACCAGGTTATCGCCAATTTCTTTATAGTAGCGAATCATCAAAACGCCCACGGCTGCAATCAAAATCCCCAAGATGAGCCATAGAGCGCTGAATTCATATTCCATAAGCATAATTATACAGCAAGGTGGCGGGGAAGTCCAACAAAAAACCGGCACGCGCCGGGCAAAGTTAAAGCCGCGCTGTTTAGCGCGGCTTTGGCAACATTAAAAAACCGTTTACGAGGCAGCAAGTGCGTCCCGTTTCCCGGATAAGAACTCGACCGCCTCCTCCAGCTCTTTTACGCGAGTTTTCCTACCTTCAATGGCTTCCAAGGGAAAGCCGCGTTGCTCCATCTGAGCAAGCTGGAACTCTTCCACCGCGAGCCTGTCGGCGTGGAGATTAATCAGATCGTCCAGAGCAAGGTTTACGGCCTCCGTGCGCGCACGTCGGAACTCGTCCGGAGAAAGGACATGGTATTCGCCAAGAACTTTTCGATACGCTTCTAAGCAGACGCGAGCATAGTCGTTGTCGATATGGTAGGAATAGCACAACGAGTGCTTATCAGACATCCATATCTCGACGGCACTGTTGGCACTCACGTAATGGTAAGCGGTCCTAGCCTGAAGAATGCGGCTATCGCTTTGCGCCTCGATCTTCTTAACGTCGTAAAGACGACTGACAACGGTCGTGTGAAGTATAAAAGGGCGCCCCAGCAGTGACGCGATCCTTTTCAGGTTCCAATCGATGCCGTAGAGGCGGGCATGGATATCGTACTCTACATCTCCTTCAAATTTCAGGCTCACATATTCGTCGCCTTTTTCGAATCTCAGGCTGTTCAGGTCTTGGATTGGCCCGAACAGCTTGTCGAGCTCAGACTGCATCATGCTTGTCAGCTCCTTTTTGGGTTTTTTGTTGTTAAGGTGCCACAACTGGCCTCATTCTAGCATAGATTGTCGCTAGCGTCAAGTGGAAGTCGGGTATGCAGCTAGCAGAAAAATCCTCCGGCGGTGCCGGAGGATAGTGGTAATTTACGATGTCCGTTAATGAATCTTGCGCTGACTACTCTTTTGGTAGTCATTGTAAACTTGGGCTATCACCCGCTTGCGAGCATCATAAAACTCCTCCGGAGTGAATAACCGGCGGTATTTGCCGAAAACGTGCTGTGCGAGCTCGAGGCTATTCATAATGTGGTTTATGCCAACATTGCGCCTATCGCCGCCCAGTTTGACCCAGTAGGTGCCTTCAATCTTCTCGGCTGTTATATAACCAGCTTCTTCGCTGTATGTGTTGCGCCAATCGCTAGAAATTTCGTCCTTATATGTCCTCACATACAGATAGGGCTTCCCGAGTATGGCGGATATATTCTTCAGGTATTTGCTCTCTGGTCTTCGCTGCGTGCTGTTGTGGAGAGCTTCGTATGAGGCACACTGTCTTACCCTGGTTGTAAGGCTGACGATACGACTGGTGGTGTCATAGGATAAATCCTCTAAGGCTCGTATTATCAGTTTCCGCTCAATCGCCGCATTCAAGTCAAGTGGGGGATTGCCGTTTTGCTTCTGCAATTCCGATGCCAATTGCCTCTTTGCATCTTCAAATTCTTCGTGGGAGAAGCTAAAACACCCCACTTTCCCCTGCCAACTCTTGATCGCCGAACTGTCCGCTTTTCTGAATTTCCTGTCCGGGTTGTAGTGTTCTGATTCCCAGCAGAAGAGGGCCTTGCAGTACCCGTTATTCGCGATGATGTAATGGAAGCCATGGTAGCTCCTAGTAGCTCGCACGGCGGTGCGGCTTTTTAAGAGAAACGGTGATTTAAGCATGAGCGAGAGTCTTATCAGACAATAATGCAACGCCTTGTCTGCTACTGGCCTATCGGGGTCCGGGAACTCGTCGACGTTTCGATAAAAGCCCGCATTCTCAAAAACTATTCCTTTGCCCTCGTACTTCAAAGTGTTTAACGCTCGTTTACACTCTGCGACATTCACAGAGGTTTGACCTGGGGTTGACACGCAAATCAGCTCCTTTTTGGGTTTTTTGTTGTTAAGGTGCCACAACTGGCCTCATTCTAGCATACATATCAATAATAGTCAAATTCGGTAGCTTCGATACTTTTTCCGCAGTACATCCGCTAGTCGTGCGTAAAAATGTTGTAAAAATAACTCTTGACCCGTGCGGGCGGGCCGGACTATAATAGCACTATCACGTTATACACACTGGGTGGGAAACCGTCAAACGCGTCCCTGACGTAGATTTTGGGAACAACAATACAACATCTTCGCTTAAAAACGGTGGAATATAGGACGAAATCCAGCCGAACTAGCGAAAAATAGAATCAAGTCCAATTAAATTAAAGTTTAAGTGGAGATTTTATGATATGTTGAGCAAAACCAATTCTAACGCAGCCACAGAGAAAAACACTGATACGAACACAGATACAAAAGGCATCAAAACTGTTCTGGAAAAGGCCAAGGTGGAGGTGATGGCACTGTTTAGCTACGGACTGAACCCCTGTGAAGTGTTAAAGTTCCAGCCAAAGGGCGGAGCGGAGGTCGATATAGCCGAAACCAAGTCGCGAAAACTCCAGTTCCAGGGCGGCCAAGCCGTTCATGTTTTCGAGGTGGCCAGTGACGACACCGACTACACCTTGGAGTTCAACAGTACCACGCTAGTATGGCTGGCCAGCCAAGTTGGGGCTT
>DBCV01000048.1:5270-5585 GCA_002293245.1 Candidatus Saccharibacteria bacterium UBA949
ATTTCATATTCTGAGGAGGATGTTCAATGAGAAGCTGTGGGAAACCCAATTTCGGAGATCTTTTTGGTCTGTTGGACGAGAGTCCGGCAGAGTGCTGCGCTTCGCAAGAGTTCAACGCTGCATGCCAGCAAGTGCTCGGAGCGGTACTGAAGCCCAGGGAGCAAGAAATCGTCGAAGTATATCTGAACGCGGGATTTGTTCCGCCGAAGGCCAACTTCGGGCTGAATGAAGTCCAAAAGATTCTCAAGAAGTTGAAGAAATTCGATTTCTGCGGCGAGGTTCAGACCCGTTTGGGTTGCCGCGAAAATCAATCCG
>DBCV01000023.1 GCA_002293245.1 Candidatus Saccharibacteria bacterium UBA949
TGTCACCTTGGCCGCGCCTTTCACTGCCACCCGCATGCCGTCCACAATTGGTTGTGTCAGCTGAAACTTCATCATAAAACACCCCACGCTGCCACTTTCGTCCTTCAGGTCAAAAAACACATACTTCCCTTGCGAAACCTTGAACCCGCTGACTTCCCCTTCAACAACCACTCCGGTAAAACCATACTCCAGCGTCTGATTGACAGTCGCCAAAAACTCGCTAACGGTCAGCTTAACTTCTACTTCCATGTAGTAATTATACTACAGCCTTTTCTCCAGATACTTGCGCACATCCGCTTCAAAGCGCTCGTCGGACAGGGCAAAATCCATCACGGCCAGTAGGTATTTCAGCTGGTTGCCGGTATCGTGATAAGTGGCGTCCAGCACCAGCCCATAAACTTCGTCTTTTTGCGCCAATTCGTTAATGGCCACGGGCAGGCTAACTTCGCCAGCCGGGTCAAGGCACTTCTCTTCTTTGAGGATTGGCAAGATTTCTGGCGTCAGGATATAGCCCATCAATGATGCCCAGAGCGACGGGGCTTTTTCCGGCCCCGGCTTCTCCAGCACGTCCTTTACTTGTACTAGCCCTGGTTCAATCTCCTTGCCGGGCATGGCAATGCCGTACTTTTCGGTGTCTTTTTTGGTTACCTGATATAGCGAGATGGTGGTCTTGCCGGTTTTGTTGTAAGCGGCGAGTAATTGCTGGGCTCGGGTCGGTTTGCCCGGTTCGGTTTTGAAAATATCGTCGGCCGAAAACACGATGAACGGCTCGCCCGGTGTCAACAGGTCCATGGCATCTATCACCGGCCGGGCGTTGCCGTAGGTGCCGTCGCTTTGGTTGACAAACGAGAAATCCGCCAGTTCCGGAATGTCTTGAATGGCTTTCAGAAAAGCTTCCTTGCCTTTTTTGCCAGTCAGCTTCTTTTCCAGGGCTTTATTAACCGAAAAATGGGCCATGATTGATGGTTTTTCGATAGAGGTGACGATTATAATATCTTCGATTCCAGCGGACACGAGGTCTTCCACGATGTGCTGGATGACTGGCTTGTCCAGAATTGGCATCATTTCTTTGGGGCTGGCTTTGGTATAGGGCAAAAACCGGGTGCCGAATCCAGCGGCTGGGATGATTGCTTTTTTGGGTTGCCTGTGCTTAGTATTATTTGTCATCATACCTCCTGTCCACCGCGTTATCTCATTGCAATTTAGCTTGAATCACCTTATTAACTGCGCCTGGATTGGCTTTGCCGCCGGAGCGCTTCATGACCTGGCCGACCAAGAAGCCGATAGCCTTCATCTCGCCGTTTTTGACGTCCGCCACCGCTCGGGCAGTTTCCGGCAGTGCCAGCACTTCATCCACAATTCGACCGAGTTCGCACTCGTCGTTCACCTGCAAAAGATTCATTTGCTTGGCAACCTCGCGCGCGGTTTTTTCGCCAGATTCGAACAACTTTACCAGCACTTCTTTGGCGGCGGTCGAACTCAATTCGCCACCTTCGGCCATCTCGGCAAGTTCAATTAGCGCGCTGTTTTTGATTTGCGCAACATCCAGTTCAGCGTTCTCTTCGCTACCCAGCACGGAAACGAACCAGTTGGCCACGCGTTTGGCCAGTTTCGTGTCGGTCTTAGCCAAGACCTCGGCGAGCTTTGCCGCCCGGGCCTGATTGTCTAGAAGCGCATTGACGACGGCTTCGCCCAATTCCAATCCCGCCCATTTAGCGCGGTAGTCGCAAGGCAGGAGCGGCATTGCTGCCCGGGCCTCAGCGACCTGTTCGGCGGTTAGCACAATAGGCGGAACGTCCGGTTCCGGCATTAGCCGGTAATCTTTGGCCTGCTCCTTACTGCGCTGACCAATGGTTTTTTGTTTAGCTTCGTTCCAGCCGCGGGTTTCGCGCAGGACTTTTTCGCCTTTTTCTAGTAGTTCAACTTGCCGCTGGAATTCGTAGTCGGCGGCGCGCTCCACGCTGCGGAAAGAGTTGAGGTTTTTGATTTCCGTTCGCTCGCCCAACTCTTTCGCGCCTTTCAGTGCCACCGAAATGTTGATATCAAAACGCATATTGCCATTAAATAGGTCGCCATAGCTAACTCCGCTATAAGTCATCAATCGGTGCAGCTCTGTCACGTAAGCCTTGGCCGCTGCTGCGGAATGAATGTCCGGCTCCGAAACGATCTCGATCAATGGAGTGCCGGCCCGATTCAGGTCAATCAGGCTGTAGTCGCCATAGTGTGTTGATTTGCCTGCATCTTCTTCCAGGTGGGCGTGTTCGATGCGCACCGCCGTCAGCTCGCCGGTCGCCGGATCAATAACTTCAACCTTTCCGGCGCCGATGATGGGCTGATTGGCTTGGGTGGTCTGATAACCTTTGGGTAGATCCGGGTAAAAATAGTGCTTGCGGTCGAAGCGGCTAACCAGGTTAATCTGGGACTTTAGGGCCAAGCCGGCTTTGATCGCCAGGTCGACCGCTTTTTTGTTCAAAACTGGCAGCATGCCGGGAAGCGCCCAATCGATAGGGCTGACTTTGGTGTTGGGTTCCGCCCCGCGGGCGTCATTGTCGGCGCCGGAAAATAATTTCGTTTTGGTTGCGAGCTGGACATGGCACTCTACGCCGATGGTCATCTCGTACTTTTCGTGCATTTTCTTTAGATCAATCATATTATATAGCGTCAAGGTCCTTTAGCCCCTGCTTAATGTTGGCCAGCGAACGGGTGGCTTGCTGAAATGTCGGCGCAAAGCCGTGTTCGTGGGCGATTTGATTGCGGAGTTTGTGGACATACCAAATCGAGTTGATGCTGGTAAACATGCCGCGAGCAGCCTTGAGCCGTTCGCCCATGGTATTGCCGACAACTCGCGTTTCGGTCAGGGCTTGGTCTAGCAGTTTGTCCGCTTCCAGAATAGCGAGCGGATAGGTCTTGGGATCGGCGCGGTCCAGTTCGTGCTCGATCTTCAGCCACTTGGCTTGGTACTTCTCTTTGTCTAACTCAGCCTGCTTGGGTCGGGTGGCTGTAATTACCGCAAATAGTAAAATCCCCACAATCAAAATCGCAACCAAGAAAAATATCACACCGCTATTCATCTATCTATCCTCCGTTTTACTTTTTACGCCCCGTTCAATCTCTTGTGCCAGCGCCAACAATTTTTCGTCTGACTTGTGTGGCCCGATAACCTGCACGCCGATTGGCAGCCCAGCTTTACTCGTGCCAGCCGGGACGGATAATGCTGGCAGGCCAGCAATCGAGGCCGGAACGGACAGTATATCCTCCAGGTACATCTTGATTGGGTCGCTAGTTTTCTCGCCCAACTTGAAAGCCGGCGTGGGCGAAACTGGACCGATTAGCGCGTCGTATTTTCCAAAGGCTTGGGTGAAGTCATTGATAATAAGGGTGCGGACTTTTTGGGCTTTTTGGTAATAGGCGTCGTAGTATCCGGACGACAAGACGAAGTTGCCCATCAGGATTCGCCGCTTGTTCTCTGGCATAAAACCTTGGTCGCGGTCGGAGCCGTAGAGGTCTTGGAGCGTCTTGGCTTTTTCGCTGCGCAGACCGTAGCGGATGCCATCGTAGAGCGCCAGATTAGATGCGACTTCGGCCGAACCAACGATGTAGTACACGGCTAGAGAGTATTTAAGCCAGGGCAGGTCGATTTCCTCGACTGTGTGGCCGGCCGATTTTAGCGCCTCAACGCAGTTCCGCGTGGTCTGGCGAACTTCCGGGTCAACGTCTTGGCTCATAAAGTCTCGAATCACTGCGACCTTGCGAATGGTACTGTTCCCTGCCGCAGCTGTTTCCCCATAAACTCCGTCGATTGTCACGCCATCCTTAGTGTCCTTGCCGGCCAATACGCGCATTGCGAGTCGGGCGTCGTCGGTATTGCCGGCGAGCACCCCCACCACGTCCGTTGAGCTTGCCATAGCGATCACTCCAAAGCGACTGACTGCGCCGTGGGATGGCTTTACCCCAACCACGCCGTTGAAGCCGGCGGGCTGACGAA
>DBCV01000055.1 GCA_002293245.1 Candidatus Saccharibacteria bacterium UBA949
ATCGCCCGATCCGCCCGAAAATCGTAATAAATCACCGTATCGCCGTCCTGCATCTTGCCCACCGGATTGCCCGAGTCATCCACGATTGTAAACGGTGGCAACCACTGGTCGTCAACGTTGGGGTCTTCTTTGCGAAAGGTCTCCACCGCCTCCGCCGCCGAGTGGAACGGCCGAGCCGTACCATTTACATGCGCCGAAAGCCCGCGCTTCAGCATCTCAGCATCGCTCCAATACCTGTCAGCTGTCACAAACGTGCGCCCGCCACCACTAGCAATCCTATAATCTCTGCCTTTGGCGTTAAACCCAGCCAAAAACTCTTCCAGTATGTTGATATATTTCGGCTCGCTGCGGGCTGGCACATCGCGGCCGTCCAGCAATACATGCACGCGAATTTTCTCCACACCCTCTTTATCCGCCTGCGTGATCATCTTGAACATGTGATACATGTCAGAATGCACCCTGCCGTCCGAAAAAATCCCAATAAAATGCATCACGGAATCGTTTTTCCTGACGTTTTCTACCGCATCATGCCACACCTTTCCTTCAAAAATTCGCCCAGTCTCAAAAGCTTCGTCCACCAATGGCAAAGTCTGCTTGGTGATTTGCCCCGAACCCATCACATAATGTCCTACCTCGGAATTACCCATCTGGCCGTCTGGCAAGCCAACGTAGTGCCCAGCGGCACCCAGCTTAACCCAAGGATAGTCCTTAATCGCCCGCGTCAGGTTCTCGGCATGCGCCTGTAGCAACGCATTACCCGCCGGAAATGGATTCAGCCCAAATCCATCCATCACTACCAATACCACCGGCCCCTTGTAGCTCAACTTCTTCTGCGCATCCATCGTCCACCTCCTATTTATTCTATTGTATCATATATTCATTTTAAGCTTTCTAATTCGGATGGAGTTCTCATTTTCTCTTGAGGAGCGCAAGCGAGGCATATTTGACATACGCCGAATCAGAAAGCTTACACTTCTGTCTGTTTGGCCCAAAGCTTCCCATACTCCCCGCCCTTTTTCAGCAGCTCGGTATGCGTGCCAGATTCAATAATCTTACCATCCTTCATCACTATAATCCTATCCAGTTTTGCTACCGTGGACAACCGGTGCGCCACCACAATCGACGTCCGGTTTTGCATCAACTTGACCAGCGCATCCTGAATCAGCTTTTCCGATTCCGAGTCCAGCGAAGAAGTCGCCTCGTCCAAAACCAAAATCGGCGAGTTTTTCAAAATCGCTCGAGCGATCACCACGCGCTGCCTTTGGCCACCCGAAAGCTTAACGCCCCGTTCGCCCACCAATGTGTCCAGGCCATCAGGCAAGTCCTGAATAAACTCCCAGGCATTCGCAAACTTGGCCGCCTGGATAATCTCTGCGTCGCTCGCATCCAATTGGCCATAGGCAATATTCTCCCGAATTGAACGGTGAAACAGCGTGGCCTCCTGCGGCACATAGGCAATATGTTGGCGCAGACTTTCTTGCGTCACGTATTTAATATCCTGGTTGTCCACAGTAATTTTTCCTACATCCACATCGGCGAAACGCAACAGCAACTTGGTCAATGTAGTCTTGCCCGAACCAGAAACTCCAACCAGGCCAATCCGCTCGCCCGGCGCGATTTTTAACGAAAACTCGTTAAAAATAGCCGCCTTAGAATCCGCATGCTTGAAAGTAATTTCGCCAAACTCCACTGCGCCATTTTTTACCTTCAATTCCCTCGCTCCAGGCAGGTCCGTGACTGTTGGCGACTGGTCCAAAACCGCCGTCATTTCATGGGCGTTGGAAAACGCCGTCGTCAAAGACTTAATTAAATATGTAATCTCCCACAAATCTCCCGATACCGACCGACTGTATGTATATATCAATAGTAGAGTCCCGACGCTCACGCCGAACCACTGGTGNNATACAATCAACAGGGCTTCGATACTAATAAATATCAAGCTAAACACCGCGTCGCGAATCGTTGACACGTGCATGTGCTTAATCCCGGTCCGAAACACAGTGCGGTTGCTCTCCGCAAAGCGCCTATTCTCAAAAACCTCCCGGCCATAGCTCTTCACCGTCAAAATGTTCGAAACACTGTCGGCTAATTGCCCGCTCAGCTTGGTCTCTGCTTCAATCTCCGCATCGCGCACAGGCCTAGAGAACTTACCCGCGATCAGTGCAGCGATCAGGAACAACACACAACACAGCAGCAACCCCGCCGTATAGAGCGGCACCACCGGGAACAACATCACCGCCGCGAATACAATCGTCGAAACCATCGGCAAAAAAGACCAAATAAATGTATCAAATAATTCCTCAAATGCTCGCACGAACTTGCTCGATTGGCTAACCAGCGATCCGCCGAATTTGTCATTATGGAACTGCATCGATTGCTGGCACAATGTATCGAAAGTTTTGCGCGAGAGTTCGTAAATCACCCTCAGCTCGAACTTCCACATCACATAAATCTGCACCCTGCGCAAAACCAGCTGTGAAACAATCGAAAGCCCGATGGCTGCCGCCACATAACCGCCGAGTGTTGCGACTTCGTTAGCCGCCTCGCCAGCCGCCACGATGTCAATAATTTGCGCTACGAACCACGCCACCAAAAACGTCTGCAAAAATATAATCACCGGCACCAAGGCAATACTAACAAACACCGCCACTTTATGCTTCCGCGCTTCCGCCCAGAAATGATGCAACGTCCGCCCAACCAACTTCGGCTCTTTTGCCTTTTTCTCTTTCTTATCTTGCGCCATTCAGCCATTATATCAGTTGTCAGGCATTTTGCAAACCCAATAAATGGTGCTAGAATAATATAAGCATAATAACAAAGGGGATATGCATGGATTATCAAAATGAACATGATGAACTACAAAAGCTACATAAATTGGCAGCGAAAGAGCTGGGCAAAACCAGCAAGAAACTTATTGTTTGGGTGGGCGGCGATGCACCGAACCAACAGGATGAGCTCGTGCGCAAGTTTACCAAACGCTTTCCAGGCGTGCCGATTCAGGTCAAGGTGGACCTATCAAAATATCACAATATCCGAGTGCACCAGGAATTGCTGGACGGACGCTTAACACCCGATGTAGTGATGCTGCAAACCATGAACGATTTTGAAAACTGGCGGGATCTGGGAGTTCTAGAAAGCTTTATGCCACAGAGTTTCCCGAACCTAACACACGGATACTCAGACCCGGGCGGAGCATTTTTGGGCGCATATATTGCAAGCTTTGTTCCGCAGTATGCAAAGACCGGGTTGACGAAAAACCCCGCAACATACAGCGATTTCCTATCGCCGGAGTTCAAAGGCAGGCTAGTGCTAACACCGCCCCACGATGACGACGCCGTGTTATTTGTGTATGACCATATCCTACAACGGCATGGCGAGGACTTCCTACGACAATTAGCCGCCCAAAAACCCAAGTTCCTGCGCGGCACCGCAGCACCAGCGGCCCTCGTTGGACATTCACTCGGTCAGCTCGGCCGTCAAAAGTTCTTGGGCAATATCACCGGCTATTTTCCCACACCAGCGCAGCCATCAGTAGCGTTTGTTCCAACTAGCGACTTTTTTATCACCTGGGCCCAGCGCGCCGCCATGTTCAAGCTCACGCAGCACAAAGCTGCAGCCCGGCTCTTTTTGGCATACATAACTAGCCACGAATACCAATCCTCGCTCGGCACTTGGTCCACCCGCCAAGACGTAGCCCCTCCGTCAAATCTAAGACCGTTGGATGAATACCCCAACACCAATCTGCTCGAGTTCATTGAA
>DBCV01000057.1 GCA_002293245.1 Candidatus Saccharibacteria bacterium UBA949
CTCTAACCAACTGAGCTACATTCGCCATGGACACCATTATACTCGCTAGGCTTGCACGAAGTCAAGAGGAGTGATACAATGGGTTTATGGCAAAAAAGAGAGGTAAAAAGAAAAAACAACAAGCCCCCGAGCCACAACACGAAGTCCCGCACGGTTTTTGGCGACAGGTAGGGGCAGTTGGCCTTGTGGCGATCGCGGTGATTCTAGTAATGACCTGGTTTTCGGCCGGCGGGGCGGCTCTATCTGTAGTACACGACGGGATTTATGCAGCGCTCGGCTGGGCGTTTTTCTTGCTGCCGCTGTTGATAGTATATTTCGCCGTGGTGATTTTTCGCCATGAAGAGAATAAACTACCGCTAGTAATCTTGATCGCCGGCATGCTGTTCATCTGCCTTTTCGCTGGACTGTTCGGACTACTCGGGCCGGAGCAGGGCGGGGTAGTAGGCAGGTTCGCAAATGGCCTTGTTGGCAAGGTCTTTGATGGCGGCGTGGCAGCCTTTGTTTATTCGCTGCTGATTTTAATTACCTTACTGTTCGTGTTGAGCATTTCGCCACTTGTCGCGATTAAAAAGTTCTTCGGCTTGTTCAAAACCAAAAAAGTCCGCGACGAAGAAGCCACCAATGCCAAGATTGCCGCAAAATTAGAGGCAAAATCTGCGGGTAAAAAACCCGAGTTCAAAGTCAGCGGCATGATTGAAGGCTCGGAAGACGATGGTGCAGACGCAGCGAGCAACAAAGACGACAAGAAATCTCGCAGTCGAACCGACAAAATGGATGTTAAATTCGGCGTTGAAGCCGAGGGCGCAAAAGAAGGCACCGAANNAGCCCAGGCGGTTCTGAACAACGAGCCGGGTGGCGGAGCAAAAGTCGCGGCGCTGACGTCCGCGGAAGACTTGAACTGGAAGTTGCCATCACTCGACCTGCTGGAGAAAAAGCAGTCGCCAGCTGATGCGGGCGACCTAACCCAGAATGCGGAAATAATCAAAAACACGCTGGCAGAATTCGGCATAGCGGTAGATATGAAGGGGGCAAACGTAGGGCCAAAAGTGACTCAGTACACAATGCGGCCGCCCAGCGGGGTCAAATTGACCCGAATTACTGGGCTTGAGACCAACATTGCTTTGAACCTAGCGGCTCAGTCGTTGCGCATGGAAGCGCCGATCCCCGGGCAGCAGGCCGTGGGGATTGAAGTCCCGAATGTCAAAGCGGCTGATGTGCGGATTCACGGCATCCTGACCTCTCAGGCCTGGAAAAAATCGGACGATAAGTTAGGTTTTGCCATCGGCAAGGATATTTCTGGCGGTGCTGTTGTGGAGAACCTGGCCAAAATGCCCCACATTTTGGTGGCCGGGCAGACCGGTTCGGGTAAGTCGGTGATGATTAACACCATGATTTGCAGTTTTCTGTATCGCAATACCCCGGCCGACTTGCGGATGATACTGGTGGATCCCAAGCAGGTGGAGATGGCCTCATACGAAGACATCCGACATCTTTTGACGCCCATCATCACCACGCCGGAAAANNACCGTCAGCGCGCTCAAATGGGCTGTGAGCGAAATGGAGCGGCGCTACACCCTGCTAGCCGAGCGCAAGAGCCGGAATATCGAGGATTACAACACTAGGATAATCGAGGCTGACGGTCAAAAAATGCCATATATCGTGATTGTGATTGACGAGCTGGCCGACCTAATGATGGCTGCAGCCCGCGACGTGGAAGCACTGATTGTGCGTTTGGCCCAAAAAGCTCGAGCGGTCGGCATCCACCTGATTCTGGCCACGCAGCGGCCATCGGTGGATGTGATCACCGGCTTGATTAAGGCTAATATCCCGGCTAGGATCGCCTTTACCGTTGCGTCTGGCGTGGATTCCAAAACCATCCTAGACCAAGTGGGTGCAGAGAAACTGCTCGGCAAGGGTGATATGCTCCTGATGACGCCGAGTATGTCCAAGCCCAAAAGGGTGCAAGGAGCTTGGGTAATGGATTCGGAAGTGACAAAAATCGCCGACCATATCCGCTTGCAGGGTCCGCCGGATTACAACAAAGAGATTGTGGCGCAAGAAGTAAGCATTTCCGGTGGCAAGATTGTGGACTTTATGAGCGGCGGTGGCAGTTCGGATGACGATCAACTTTTCCGCGATGCAGTGAAGATTGTCATCGAAGCTCGCAAGGCCTCGACGAGCGTGTTGCAGCGCAAGTTGCGTATCGGTTTTTCCCGCGCGGCCCGTCTGATTGACGATATGGAAAACCAAGGCATTATTGCGCCCAGCACCGGCGGTAATCGCCCCCGCGATGTGCTGATCAACTCGGTTGACGAACTTGGCGGCGAAGGCGGAGTGGGGGATAGCTAGGGTGAAAAAGAAGTATATTGTATATCTGGGCATCGCCGTAGCCATCTGTATTGCACTCGTGGCCTGGGTGATTGGTCATAATGGCGATGCTGATGACGGATTGTATGTCATGGATTCGATTTGTGTCGGGCTTGCGACTAACATTATTGGCTCGATTTTGATCATGATCTTCTTTGACGCGCGTGACAAAAAGGCTGTGCGACGACGCGAGTTTTCGGCGGCCAACAAGGTGGCTGCGGAAATCAACCATTTTCGACGCGGAGATATGAGCGAACCAGATTTGGTCAAACGACTGAGATACTTGCGTGACCTTTTGCATGGCGACTTGGGCGAAGAGCTTTTGGGCGAACTGGACCGCTTCACCGAAACTGGCAGCGAGATTTCCCGCCGCGAAGTTATTGCGACCCTAAAAGATAAATACGACATATCACTAGCGAAAAAGTAGGTGCCGAGGGAGTGAAAAAGCCAAACGATGTAGCCCTCCAATTCCTAGCCGACAAAACAGAGGTGCTGAAGGCTATTGACTTTTATCGCCATGTGTGCTAGAATAGAGCCCTGGGCCTGAAAGGCTTAGTACGTTAGTGTGGTGGCGTTCTTTAATATAGTGACTTACGGCGGTGTTTTGCCTTATCTGCTTGTCAATTGATGGCGGGCGGTTATGGGCAAAGCACGAATTTGCCCAAAAATACACCGGAAAGGAGTACAAAGTGGGCAAATTACTAGAGCCGAACTTCGTTGAGCACAGTACTGAGCTCCAAGCATTTTCCTACGAGGCGCTTCTTCACGGCTATGGGAGCGAAAGCGCCATGACCGAGCCCGAAAACGAGGACGGAAGTACCAAAATCGTGTATGAACGCGGTGATTGGCGTTACTCCGACCAGTTCTTAGGCGGTGAGCCGTTTGGCGGCATGACCGTGGTCTATCATAAAGGCATTGCATGCCTAGTGATGAACTACTGGGGAAAGGTATTGCCGCACGCAGATAAAGAGGAAGTCTATGCCTGTCTCATGCCTGCCTTAATGGCGGCAAAACCCGACCACCCATGGCGCGGCCCGAACGGCTTTGTCGCCGAAAACGGACTTCGCTACACGAATATCTGGCACGGGAACATCGAAAAGTTCTACGGCCAGGAAAAAATCGGCGATACTAAAGATAATTGGCTCTACGAGGCGGATTATCGGGGCGGAATCGTCAATCTTAGATAAGGAGGGAAATGAATGAAAAAACTGTATTTGCTCTCCGAAACATGGAAGGGCGAAGATGGCAAGACGCAGCGCAGAGATATTGCGCTTTGCACCGAAGATAAGGTCCTCAGCTTTATG
>DBCV01000049.1 GCA_002293245.1 Candidatus Saccharibacteria bacterium UBA949
GATGCCAAAAAAGACATCCCGCTATGCCGTCCTACGATCTTGCGGATTAACAGTTATTATGCTCAGTGAGAATTACAATGGATTTCGATTTATTCTGCTTGATCGGCATTACCGCACCACGCGGCTATCTCCGCAATGAGCCGTAGTTGCTCCGCACCAAACGATTTGTATGGAAACTGCACCGCGCCTTTGCTGGTTTTATAATCAGTCAGCTTGGGCGCGAAATACTCCATCGCCGCCGCGCCCGGATAAATGCCGAGGTGGTTCTTCTGAGCCGCAAAATGAATGAGGTTGTGTCCGCGCCAGAACGTTGGCATCTGCCACGACATTTTCTCAGTCGCATCCGGCAAAGCTCCACGTATGGCTTGCCTGACCTCCAGTAATAGAACCTGAATATTGACGGGCTGGCTCATGATATACTTGTCGATAGCGGCAATCTTCAACTCTGACATACAGCTAACAGGCGGCAGAGCCTTAACAGCTTCTTCTATATCGATGGTCTCCCCTGTGCTAACGTTTTCTATTTTCACAACGTCGCCGAGCGGAATCTCGCACTCGGACACATACCATGTTCGATATGTCTCCCTTGCACAAGCTGTTTCAATCAGAACCGTCTTGTAGTCCGTGTTTATGCCCTTTTTATCGCTCCACTCGTCCCAATTCTGAAACGCAGGGCTATTGGCGACAGATATTCGAATGCTTGTCTTATCTAATTCGGCTGGCATGGCACCATCAAACTTAAGCCCATGATTTTTCGGGTCAGGGGCACTCGTTAGCCATACGATACCGCTGTTCTCGCCTCGAACATTGAGGTTATTATCGGTCAGAGTGATATAGCCCGACCTTAGTATCGCAGCTAGACCAAGCGGAGATGTGAAATGATACAGGACTTCACTCGTCATAGTCTCTGCCCTCCGTACACAAATCGTCCAGCCAACCTTCGTCTAGTGCCGAGCTTCTGCCCTTGTATGGCACAGATCGCGGTCGGCCCATTTTGTAGAGCTTACACGACTTCGGGCCGTAGCAAAAACTCTCGAAGCGGTACTTGCTGATTTTCTTATCGAAGTCCCAAATAATCTCGACGTTGGACATGCTTGCCCATACGCACTGAAAGCACTTTGTCTTCCAAAGGCTCTGGCTCAACATCCGCGCGCCTCTGTCCTCATAGGTTTGCATGTCGGGCAGCTCCATTATCCACGGCGGCGGGTTTTGCTCCGGCATGGACGGCGCACGGCGCAAAACTTTCAAAGCGCCAGCGCGGTAGTAGTCCGCGAACTCCCTTTCGGGATACTGCTTTGTCCACGCCGTCCCTTTTATCTCGTCACCAATACGGAAGCCGCCGCTTTGCTGCTGTGCTTCGGAAATTGCGACGATAAACGGCCGCTCCGCGCCGTCAGCGGTGCCATTGAAAAACAGATTGTATCCAATGTGGTAATGGGTACGGTTGTCGGTGACGTAACGCCAGACGCGGGTGCGCGGTTGAATGGAGACAACTTTCCCCAGCCATGCTATCTTTTCTTGATTGTATGTAGCCACTAATCAATACTCCCGATTCGTTTTGATAATCACGGTTTAATATTCTTTGCAATGTCTACAGCTGCTTTGATGATTTTCCCGCCATTCTTCCACAGTTGTCTTCCGGCAAGCCCAAGTCCAAAAAGCAAAACACCCGCTACAGGACTCCCGTATCGGTTGACACACTTTGGACATAAACCTAGTTTGCTATCCTCCACAAGGATGGTCTTACATGCCCAGCATACCCTCATAACATCTTCATTTTCCTTCGGCATTATCGTAATCCTCCACCGACACTAATATGATATTCTTATTCTCTAGTATATCTAAGCGTAGTTGAAACTTTGTACGAACCTCTTTAGCGAGGTGTACCCAAGAATTGCGATTTGCGTCCGTATATGGGAAGTGTTTATGTACCAGCATAGCTGCGGAACTCTTCTTCGCGCCAAGTGGTTTAGAAAAGAAGCCGTGAATAATATGCTGATAACGCTCTAATTCCAAAACGGCACTCCTGCTCTCTCCGAGATAATCCAGTAAATGAGTTTGAACCCCAACGAACTTTGTTACCAGTTGTAAATCACGAGTAAAAAAATCAATATATTTCTTGATTTCGTTAGTTCGTTGGAATATTGGCCATCGCGTCAGTTTTTGAAGGTGAGTAATCGCGGTGTCCAAATCTGTATAACTCGCATTGATTGCTGTCGTGAGTTCGGCGACGGCTTTCTTTATATAATCAGTTCTAACCTCGGTAGATTCACTCTTCTGTGCGCGGAGGATGTTGTCTCTCGCATTAAGAAAAGGCGTGACTATGTCCCTGTCCCTATCTCTGTCGATTTGATAGCTCTGTAACTCCTGTATGCTATCGAGTTTTGCAAATAACTGCCGCATTTGCAGTTGACTGACTATATTTCGGGTAGTCTCAACCGTGCCGTGGTCATTCGGCACTTCTTTAAGCGTTATATCCTTGACCCTCACACCGTTCTCGTCAAGTATTACGGGACGTAAGTTCCCGTCTACTTGACGCGACTCTCCGAGTTTATAAATCCCTTTGTAAAGTTTGTTTCTGATGTTCTTAGGTAAATGCTCAAAATCAGGCAAATAACTGTAGTCGGAACTAACAACGACATCCATGTGATGCACAATGTCGCTTATGATGCCGAGGTTGGCTATTGGCAGATTGGCCACTTCGACCACGATAGAGTTTTGGTTTAACTCGCCGGTAAGTTGCTGGACGTACCCATCGAAAAAGTCGCTCATTGCAGTAATGTCGACCCCATACATGTCCTCTTCGGTAACTAAAATCTTAAGCTCATGTACTGTGGGTAAGTTCTCGTCGTGAGAGGCGGGGATAGGTTCTTGATAAGATGGCTGATTATTTCCATTATAGATGCTTTCACTTTCGCAATCAGCTGTCTCCAGCACATCGCCACTTTCAGCGGACGCCGCCTCAACGTATATCAACAAAAACACATCAATGTCTTTTTCGCTAATAAAATCTTGGATTGCGACTTCGGCGATACGGAGAGCTTCATTATGAGGATAACCATAAATGCCGCTGGATATGAGCGGAAANNAGGGAGTTTATGTAGCAGTCCCGTAGAAAGGCCTCCTCGCCATGCTTGCCATCCCGATATACTGGCCCCGCCGTGTGGATGATATACTTTGCAGGAAGATCAAAACCCTGTGTTACGACCGCTTCACCGGTCTTTATGGGTGCGAGGCTGTCACAAGCCGCTTGCAGTCTGTCAGCACCCGCCGCAGAAAAGATAGCGCC
>DBCV01000052.1 GCA_002293245.1 Candidatus Saccharibacteria bacterium UBA949
GGGCTATATGCGCGCCGTAGAAATGGGAATCGGCCAAGCTCGCGTATTTCTACCCGATTCCGTCCGCAACGTAATCAAATCACGGCAAATAATCAATAGCCCGCAAGTGTTTTTTGCCAAAAGTGGTCCGTCCGGTTCGTTTTCCGCGGAAAGCTACGACGAACTTCGAGCAGCCACGGATTGGGCTAAGGTCAGTCTTTTCTTGGGCGATCTTGGCAAAAACGCCGAAACAGAAGTCGTCATCGAAAGGGTCCTCGCTCGATCAGTTGCCGCCGAGCAAAGAACCGTGATAGCCCGCGACGCCGTTGACATTTTTATCGCCTCCGCAGCCGACCTTATCGTCAATCCAAACCTGGTAGTAATCGCATCCTTTGCCCAGCTGCAAAAGGTTTTTCGCTCCCTATTCTACCCAAAAATCCTTACTTTTAGCCTAAACCTAGCCAACCTTGTGGAAATCCTACACAAGTTTACCATCACGTATCCTTGCGCCATCGCCACATTGCACCAAGACAGCTTTATTGTAGCCCGCGGCGGCACGGTCATTTCAACGCCGCTCAGTGCCACCAAGTATTCCCCGCTCTCCATCTGGAGCGGCGAAGTAGCGGTCCGCGCCGCCGTCTTCTACGCCTGGAACCCCAGCAAGCCCCTCGAAGCCACCGCAACCAGCATCATGCACTCCAATTAATCCTACCTCGCCACCAAATTCAACCGCATCAAAGTCAATTTTTCGCTCGGCCCATCATCAAAATAGTACAAAAACTTATCGTCCTGCGAAAGCGCAATCAACAAACTCGAATCAATACCCTCCAAAACCCCTCGCTGATTACTCCCGTCAAAATCATAAACCGTCAACTTGCCGTCCTTGTTCGTGTAGAACATAAACTCATCCAGCCAATTCAGTGATTCCGCATCATCATATCCATCGCCAGCCAACCGAAAATGATGCCCCTTTTCCAGCTCCAAGTCATAGCTAAACACCTGCGCCCCACGGGATGCAACAACAAACCTACCCTTCTCACTAATAACCAACACAGTCGGGGTAAAACCCAACTCCGATTCGTAGTTTAGCGCCATGCCGCTCGCCACTCGGCCAAGGTCCGGAAAAGCACCCTTCAAAACCTGCAGCTTAGACCCAACCGCCACTGCCAAATAGGCGTCGTCGTAGTATTCCCCTGCCGCTACCAGTGGCACCGGAGCTGGCGTCACCTCAACGGACGGGTCCTGATTCGCCTCGGCATCAATCGGCAACGTGCCAGTCGGCGCAATCGAAAACAAAGTCGACGCACCCCGTCCGCCATCTTTGAGCACCTCTATTCTGCGCACCAATTCCTCATTCGGCTCCGATGCAATCGCCACCGTACCCTTTAAATTAGCCCAATTCGCCACGTTCGACACCAAAACCGCCGAAATCGTCCTGTCGCGCGTGTCAATCTGCCGCAGACTCGTCCCCTCTTGCGCATACAACTTTCGCCCATCATCGCTCGCGAACGCGATGCTCGAGAACGTCATATTAAACTCTTTGCTCAGGTCAATACTATTTCCCGGCGCCCGCAAGTCAAGCAACAGCCAGGCCCAATTCGGGTGCTCCGACACCATTTCAATCCTCACCAGCACTTTATTCTCGTCTTTATTCCAACTTTTCGCCTCCATGCGATAGTTTTCCATCGGCGTGTCCTCAAAAACATGCATCAATTCCGGCGAAAACATCAGGTCTTTCACCGAACCGCCATCATTAAAATCTGCGAGCTGCACCTTTGCGCCCGCACCATCAATAGACTGCACCAAAAGCCCATACCGAAAGCTCGGCGAAGCAGAAGACCCAATCAAGCCCGGCTCATATTCCCGCACCGGGCTCGAGTCTTTTATCGCTGGAAACAACCGCGCATAATTCAGCCAGAGCACCTCGCCGGCCTTCACCTCCGCCTTCGTGTACCAACTGTCGTAGCCATCCCTAGTGAATTGAAAATCATGTTCGCCAGTCGCTAGCATCGCCTTCGTATTAGTCCGCCCCGATTGCTCATTGCCATCCACCGACACTGTCGCTCCTGTCGGCAACGATTCAAATTGCACCAAGCCTGACTGTTCAATCTGCAAGTCCTTATTCAAGTGGTATCCCAGCGCCCAAAACAGCACCACCACAGAAACCGCCACAATCACCACTGCCATAAAAATGTTGGTGATTATTATCCTTTTGCGCTGCCTAGCCTTGGCCGTTCTTTGCAGCTCACGCACGTCCTGAATAACTGGACCGGTCGCAGCCCGACCATGCTCCTGATCATGTTGAATATGTTGAACGTATTGACTTTGTTGACCACCTTGAGCGCCCTGAACGCTGCTTTGATCACCTTTCGGGCCGCTCTCGTACTGTTTCTTGCGCAACTTAAACATAGTACATATTATATCATGCTCGTCGCCTCTAAACGTTGTAAAAATTACAACGTTTTTCCACTAGACCTTTACGATTTTACGATGGTTTTCGCGCGAAAAAGGCTTGCGTTAATGAAACCATGGCGATATAATAGGCGTAAGGATCAAATTGGAGGTAAAAATGGACACAGGACAGCCGGCTCGGCTAAATCAGCCGAATTTGGGTGGAAAGAATGCAGTCAGTGCAAGCGGGAACCGCAGCAGTGCTGATTTTCGTAGATTTGGTGGTTTTTCGCCAAAACCCGGCTTCACTGCCGACGAAAAACAACGGATTTTTGAATTCCGCAAAGCGCGTCTGGCAAAGGCTGGCGCAAATCCCAGTCTAGCCACACCAAAAATCATGCCCAAAACCTCCTCCGTAGCCGTTCCCAAAGTTACCCCAGTTGCGCCAACGGTCAACGGCCCAGCCCTCAGCCCTACACCTCTGCAAACGGCAAACCAGCGGGTAGCCATGGCCAACCAAGCTAATCGTAATGCCAACATCAACGCCGCCAACCCCTCCTATACAGCAGCTATGAAAGTGACAAACCAGCAAGCCCTGCAAAAGCTGCCGGTCGCTTCGCAATCTAATCTAATGCAGCAAAAACGAGCCGCAGCCATCCGCACGGCCCAAATCCATCAAATCCAAGCCCAGCAACGCCCCGGCATCCCCAACGATCTTTCGGATTCCATCAAACAAAAACTAGTTCAATCCCATCCCGGCATCCCCTCCGCCCGGCTGGGCATCAACACTCCTATCGTGGACAGTTCTGACGCACTCAAGAACAAGGCTATCGCTCGGGCCTTGGCCGGCGCCGCACCGGTCCGCCCCTCGGCGCCAACTGCTCCCATTGCCCCAGGCATCGCTCGAGTATCCCCAACCGTAGCCGAANNAAATCCAACAAAAAATCCAAAAAAAACAAGCAGCCACGCAAGCCAGTCAACCGCAAAAAGCTGATCGGCGTGCTATCTGTCAGCGTCGCCGGGCTGGCCGTTTTAGGCTACCTGACATACATCAACTTGCCCGACCTATCAGTCAAGTTGGCCGCAATGCAGGCCGGCATCGATATCGCCTACCCCAGCTATCAGCCGCAAGGATATGAAATCAAGGGCCTAATCTCAAACAAAGACGGCGCCGTAGCCATCGCATATAATAATAAATCTGGCGAATACCACGTCAACCAGCAAAAAAGCTCCTGGGACTCCGTAGCGGTCATCAGCAATTATATCAA
>DBCV01000009.1:0-748 GCA_002293245.1 Candidatus Saccharibacteria bacterium UBA949
CAAAAAGTGTGGGTGGTTCAGGTAAAACATATTTACAAATTGCTTTTTAAGGCAAAATCATATATACTTCCCCCATACTAACACTTAACAGGAGTACCGATGGGTAAAAATAATTTATCATTAAGCGAGGGGTCCAAACGATTTGCAATTATTATTACCACAGCAACGCTCATAAATGCGGCCCTGTCGATAGCCGTCTTAGTTATACTTCTGCTTAGGGGTAGCCCTCAGACATTCGACAGTACGCCGCTCGGTCAGACGGGTCTCAGTATACGCAGAACTCAACAAACAAACGATGTTAATCTTGTCGCATCCGCTATTACAGTATATCGAACTAATAATCGCGGACAAGCTCCAAAAGATATAAGCTGCAATCTTTCAGACCTTATCTCGGCAGATACTGGTTTTTGTTCATATATAAGCAATCTTTCCAATGCTACCGACTTCGTCTCTGTCCAAGACTATTCTAAAGCAGTCACGGCCGCCAAATCTACCACCATTTTCGTGTCAGTGGGTAGTATATGCCCCACCGAAACTACAGTAGTAGACATTGTAGCCTTGCAAAAAGCGCCAAATCGCAACCAAGTTGCCGTGTTCGCACGCCTAGAGAATAGCGACACAATCTTCTGCGTCGATAGTTAAGCGGTTTACTGGTCGTACGGTCGCCCCACCCGCACTTTTCCCGAATCGTGTTTGAGCGTTGTAGTTTTTATCAACAGCTCATGGTTATTTCAGATGTTTGAGCCCT
>DBCV01000009.1:761-2504 GCA_002293245.1 Candidatus Saccharibacteria bacterium UBA949
ATAAACTGATGAGGGAAAGTGCGTGGTAATCAGGAAGTTAAATATTTGCCCCGTAGTTATGCTATACTGTACCTATCAATAACTAAACGAAAGGATAGGACATGCGCACGCAGGCCCAGCCGCTCTCTGGCTTTATGGAATTATTGCCAGCCCAGCAGGCGGAATTTGACAGAATCAAACAAGTGATTGCTCGCGCCCATCATTCGTTTGGTTTTTCCAACATCGACCTGCCACTAATCTATCGCCGCGAAGTCCTGCTAGCCAAAGCCGGCGGCGACACCGAAAAGCAAATCTACCAGCTGGAAAAAGGCGATACCAAACTTGCCCTCCGCTTTGATCACACCGTCCCCCTCGCGGCCTATGTCGCGGGCAACCAAGGCAACCTAACCTTTCCATTCAAAGCTTCGCAAATCGGCAAAAACTACCGNNCTACCAATGCGACGCCGACGTTATCGGCCGCGGTGCCCTCGACCTCGCCTACGACGCCGAAGTCATAGCCATCATCTGGGCAATATATAAAGAACTGAACCTGGGCGATTTCACCATTCGTATTGCCAACCGCAAGCTGCTAACTGGCTTCCTGCAAGCCCTAGAAATTGGCCAAGGTATGCCAAAAATCATGCATCTGATCGACAACGCCGAAAAAATCACCACGGACGGCCTAGACGCAGAACTTAGAAGCCTCAGTCTCAACGACGCCCAAATTGCAGCCATCCAAAACTTCATCAAGCTGGCCGACGGTCGCTCCAATGAACAAGTCCTTGAATCCCTCGAAACCCTATCTACAAAAATCGGCGCGGATCAAAACCAAGCCAGCGAGTTCAAGGTCGGTCTCAACGAACTATGGTCAGTCCAAAAAACCTTACGCCAAATGGGCATCACGGACTGCGTCAAAATCGACCCCATGATTGTCCGCGGATTAGACTACTACACTGGCACCGTTTTCGAAACGATTCTCAACAGCCACCCTGAATTCGGCTCAATTGCCAGCGGTGGCCGCTACGACAACCTAGCTTCCAACTACTCCGCCGAGAAGTTCCCTGGTGTTGGCTGTTCCATCGGCCTTAGCCGCCTCTTCGCCGCTCTTACAGAAAACAACTTGACCCAAAACTCGAGCACCCCAACCGCCGACATCCTGGTCTTACCTTTCTCAGAAAACGAGCGCGAATTCAGCTTCAATCTTGCCGCCCGCCTACGCGCTCAAACCAAAAAACCCGTCAATATACTGCTCCAGCCCTGGAAGTTCAACAAGAAAATGGAATACGCCGGCAAGTCCGGCGCCAAGCACCTAGTTGTTATCGGTGAGCAGGAGGTCGCAACCGGCCAAGTCAATATCAAAGACTTGCAAACCGGCAAGGAAACCAGCCTAGACAGTTTTTTGGCTTGAGCCTAATTCTCCCCAAGCCTCTCGCGCTACCTCCGCATCATTCCACCCAATGCGTTCGCCATCCAGCAGTCGGTAAACCTCGTGGCCCATACCGGCCAACAACACAATATCACCTTTGCGCGCCCCCTCTAGCGCCAGCTTTATCGCCACCCGGCGATCCGGCACTTCCGTCACCATGGCTTTCCCAACCGCACTCTTTTTAATCCCCTCCATAATATCCGCCCGAATCGCTGCCCGGTCTTCTTTGTCATTCTCCTCGTCCGTCACATAAACCACGTCCGCGTGTTCGGCCGCGATCTGCCCCATCACCGGCCGCTTCGCCTTGTCCCGCTCGCCCATCGAGCCGAACACCAGCA
>DBCV01000009.1:2541-2758 GCA_002293245.1 Candidatus Saccharibacteria bacterium UBA949
TGTGCATAATCCACCGCCACATCAAACTGGGGTCGAACACCCGGACTATCGCCAAAGTCCACATACTGAAACCGCCCTGGCAAACCTTTCAAATTAGCAATTCCATCCTGCACCTGTTCAATTCCGATCCCCAGCACCAACCCCGTAGCAGCCGCAGCCGCCATATTCCCCACATTATATTCGCCAGGGATTTCCGTTGCCACCTCAAACTCATCGC
>DBCV01000004.1 GCA_002293245.1 Candidatus Saccharibacteria bacterium UBA949
TTCTACCAGTTCTGGCTGAACGTGGACGATATACAGGTGGAAGAGTTTTTGAAAATCTACACGTTGATCATGCCCGAGGAGCTGGAGGAATTGATGGCAGGGCACGCGGTGGATCCGACACAAAGACTGGCGCAAAAGTATCTGGCCAGAGAAGTGACGAGAATTGTACATGGCGACGCGGATGCGGCGAATGTTGTAAAAATTACAACAGTGTTGTTTGATGGCGGCAAAGTCGCCGAATTGAGTGCGGAAGAGATTGAGCTTTTGGCGCGCGAGATTCCCAGCGCGAAGTTGGGGCGGGATATAGTGGATGTGCTAGTGAGTTCGGGCGAGGCAAGCAGCAAGGGCGAGGCCCGACGACTGATTGCGTCTGGCGCGATTTCGGTTGACGGCGTGAAAGTGGCTGCGCCGACCTTTGTGCTTGAGCAGCCAGCGATTGTCAAAAAAGGCAAAAACCGGTTTATTTTGGTCATGTAACCGGCACTGGAGGGGACTTATGTGCTAAAAATGTGGGAAAATAGCCGACTATTAGTGCTAAAAATGTGAGATTTTTTCAGCGAACCTGTGGTAGAATAGATATAAGGAGGAAGATATGAAACGAAAAATAACCCAAGAGCTAGAAAAATGGAGAAGCAATAAAGACCGCTTGCCGCTTATTTTGGGCGGTGCAAGGCAGGTAGGCAAAACCTATGTCATGGAAGAGTTTGGCAAAAACGAGTTTAATAACTATGTTAAAGTCAACTTTGATCGGGTCGATCAAGACATAAAAGACTTGTTTTCCGACAATATAAACCCGAGGCGAATAATTGATTTTTTGGCGCTAAAATATCAGATGCCAATTGAACCAGAGAAAACGCTACTGATTTTTGACGAGATTCAAGAAAATAAACGAGCTCTAGCCAGCCTAAAATACTTTGCCGAAGAAGCGCCGGAATACCCGCTGATTGCCGCTGGTAGCCTGCTCGGGGTCGCTCTCAACGAAGGCGTTTCGTTTCCCGTTGGTAAGGTGGACAGGTTGACGTTATTCCCGATGGACCTGGAGGAGTTTTTTTGGGCTGTTGGGCTAGAAGGTGAGACCGAGGCTATAAAGAACGCTGTCAAAGCCGGTGAGACGCCAATGTTTTCGAGCAGTGAGCGGGACTATTTTCAACAATACCTGGCGGTTGGCGGCATGCCGAGGGCGGTGAAAACGTGGATTGACACTAAAGATGTTCTGGCAGTTGAGACGATTTTGCAAAACATCCTGGCGGACTACCAAGACGACTTTGGCAAGCACACGACCTCTGCGGAAGCCAAAAGGATAACCGAGCTTTGGCGAAGTATTCCGTCGCAATTCGCCAAAGAAAACCACAAGTTTACCTATAAAACTATCGAACCGGGTGCGCGCGGGCGGGATTACGGATTTGCGTTTGAGTGGTTGGTTTCCGCCGGTCTCGCGACCAAAGTAGCGCTGGTACCGCATGGCAATAAGCTGCCGCTTTCGGCGTATGCCAACCAGGAAGACTTTAAGATTTATGTTTTGGATGTCGGACTACTAAGAGTGCTTTCTGGGCTGCCGACAGATGTGGTTATTGGCGAGGACGATATTTGGTCGCAATTCGGCGGTGCTTTTGCCGAGCAATTTGTGTTAAACCAGATGCGTGCTGGCGGGGTCAAAGAAGCGTTTTATTGGGTTGGCGGAGGGGAAGCTTTGCCTAAGGGGCGGAGCAAGGTTGATTTTGTAATTGCTAATGGGCGCGAGATTATACCGATCGAGGTAAAAAGTGGATTGAATGTTAAAGCGCGGAGCTTGCGAGTTTACCGAGAGCGGTATCGCCCGGATTTATCAATCCGGTTTTCGCTCAAAGGGCTAGAATATAACGATGGCTTGTTAAATATCCCGCTTTTTTACTCTTTTATNNGTATTAGTGCTAAAAATGTGGGAAAACTGTGATATAATGGACTCACGTGGGTTTTTGAACCATAAATAACGGAGGTAGAATGAAAAAAGTATTAAGTTTTGATGTGGATCAAACGCTGAATGTGGCCAAAACGCCAATCACGCCGGAAATGGCGGAGCTGATGGTCAGGTGCCTGGATAAGTTTGAGTTGGCGCCGATATCGGGGCAAAAATACGAGCAGTTTTTGGCGCAGATTTACGAACCGATGAAAGCGGCCGGAATGACGGATGCGCAGGCCAAGAAGCTGCACTTTTTCGTCACTCAAGGTAGGCGGTACTATGTATATGACGACAAAAAGAAAGACTGGAAGCTGGTCTATAAATATGACCTGACTGATGTGCAAGTTAAGGAAATGACCCAGGCATTGGAGCAGGCGGCCAAGGAGCTAGGATATTGGGTGGATTTGACAAACGGCGACGAAGTTATTGAAAACCGCTTGAGCCAGGTCACCTACTCGGCCCTGGGGCAGAAAGCCGGCTCGAAAGAGAAATACGCTTGGGATCCGGACCACAAAAAACGTGAGGCGATTGCCAAGCGGTCCAAAGAACTGATGCCACAATATGAGTACGAGGTGGCCGGAACGACTTCTATCAACGTGACATTGCCGGGCACAAACAAGAAGTTTGGCATGGAAAAACTGCTGAAATACCTGAAAGTGACAATGGACGAGGTGCTATACATTGGCGATATGACACAACCGGGCGGCAACGACTACCCGGTGGTGGAAATGGGTTTTGAAACGATAACGGTGCGCGACTGGCAAGAAACAGCTAATGTACTGAGGGGTATTCTGGCGGTCATATAAAGGGCTCGCTCATGGTGAACATATGGACTTAGACGCGGACCTGACGACTCTGAAGGGTGTGGGGCCGAAGACGGCGGAGTTGCTCAGGTTGGCTGGGATTTGCACGGTGCGCGATCTGTTGTATTTTTTGCCGCGGGATTATTCGGACTTTTCGCTGGCGCGCAATTTGCGTGATGTGGTGCCGGGGCAGGTGGTGGTGAAAGCAACGATTGACGATATCAAGTTCAACAGATACAAGCGGCGCAATTTAACGTCGGTGGAGGGGTCGCTACATGACGAAACGGGCGCGATTCGGGTGATTTGGTTCAACCAACCGTATCGGGAAAAGCAGTTTTTGCCAGGGCGCGAGTATTACTTTATGGGCGAATTTCAGTATAACCGCGGGCGATACCAGTTGATGAACCCGATGACCGAGGATGCCAGCCGTGGGGTGGAAGGGATTGAGGGNNGAGGGCGACCGAATGGTCCCGATTTACTCAGCTGTGCGGGGATTCAAATCTGCGGCGACACGCAAGGTGATTCGGCAACTCAAGATGACTTTTGGCAGTGTGCCGGAGGTTTTGCCGGAGAGTGTGGTAAGAGCTGCAGGTTTGCTGGCGCGCGGCGATGCGCTGTATCGGGTGCATTTTCCGGATTCGCAAGATGATATTATGCAGGCTAGGCATAGGTTGGCGTTTGAGGAGATGTTTTTGTTGATTTTGGCTTCGGCCCTGAACAAACAGGAGAATCAGAGGCTGAAAGCGCAGAAAAGTGAGTTTGACCAAAAATTGATTAAGGATTTTGTGGCGAAACTGCCGTTTAAGTTGACGGATGCGCAAAGGTTGGCGGCCTGGGAGATTCTATTGGACCTGGGCAAGGGTACGCCGATGAATCGGCTGTTGCAGGGTGACGTGGGTTCGGGTAAGACAGTGGTGGCGGGAATTGGGATCTTGCAAACGGTAAAGGCTGGGTTTCAGGCAGCCTTGATGGCGCCGACAGAGATTTTGGCGCGGCAACATGGGGACACTTTGGAAAAGCTGCTAAAGCCCTTTGGGGTGGAGATCGCGGTTTTGACTGCGGCAACCAAAGGCAAGGTGGAACTGAAAAGGCGGATTGCGGCAGGTGAGGTGGATGTGGTGGTGGGGACGCATGCAATGTTGACAGATGATGTGGGGTTTGCCAGGCTGAATTTTGTGACGATTGATGAGCAACACCGGTTTGGGGTGGGCCAGCGGCAGAAACTGGTGAGCAAGGCGAATGGGGGGAAGGGTCGGCATGGCGACTGGATGCCGCATATTCTGACCATGACGGCTACGCCGATTCCGCGTTCGCTGCAGTTGACGATGTTTGGCGAATTGGATGTGTCGATTTTGAATCAACTGCCGGGGGGTAGAAAACCGGTGGCTTCAAAAGTGGTGAAAGCTGGCGCGATTCATTCGGTGTATGAGCATATGAATGAGGAGCTGGATGCCGGACATCAGGTTTATTATATCTGTAATTTGATTGAGGAGAGCGCGGAGGGTGAGCGCAAGGCAGTGGAGAGCGAAAAAAAGGTGCTGGAAAGGGCGTTTAGGGGGCGGAAGATTGGTTTGTTGCACGGCCGGATGAAGCCGGCGGAAAAAGAAGCGGTGATGAGCGACTTTTTGGCGGGCAAGATTGAGATTTTAGTGAGCACCACTGTGGTGGAGGTGGGTGTGGATGTGAGGAATGCGACGTTGATGGTGATTGCCGATGCGGATCGGTTCGGCATGAGCCAGTTGCACCAGCTGCGGGGTCGGGTGGGGCGAAGCGACTTGCAGAGTTTTTGCTACTTGGTGACTAGCGAAGAGGGGTGGTCGCCTAGGCTGCGGGAGGTGGAACGAACGAACGATGGTTTTAAGCTGGCCGAGCGGGACTTGGCGCTGCGGGGTCCGGGCGAGATTTATGGTCGGTTGCAGCATGGGGTGTTGGACTTGCGGATTGCGACGATTACTGATACGAAGCTGATTGCGGAGGTGCAGCGGGCGGTGAGGTTGTTTATAGAATCTGGCGAAAGCGTGATACAATATAGGGAGTTGGCCGATTCGGTTAAAAAGTATCAGCGGTTGACGGTTTTAAATTAGTTCGCCTTGCGGCTCCGGCGAGATAATAGATATCAATTCAATATGTATGCAACTACAACTATAAGAAAGAATGCTAAGTCTGCGGGGCGGTTTTTTGGTGTGCATCAGAAGATTGATAAGTCGGCGCGGGCGGAGTTCCGGCGGATTTTTCGCGGGAGAGAGGGTGATTTCCCGAAGATTAAGGAGATTTTGCATTTTGAGGGCGATAAGGGCCCGGATGGGATTAAGCGCAAGAGTCCGGGCGAGGATGAGGAGCAACACCATATTCTGCCTGGTCAAGATGACGGGAAGTTGATTAAAATTATTGAGAATCACTCGGCGGGTTTGAGCGAGGCGTTGGCGACTGGGCGCAGGGAAAAAGCGGCTTTTGAGGCGGCTTGGCTGGCGCACGCGGTGACGGATGGCTTGACTCCGGCGCATCATGTGGAGTTTCAGGACAAGGTGGATGAGTTGATGATTAAAGATGAGTTCGTGCGAGTGTTTGGGGCGGAGATTAAGGGGGTGATGCGGGGCGAAACGATGCTGCAGAGCCTGAAGAATAACTGGAAGTATTGGGGAAGGGGCGGTTTGATGTCATCGCACGTGATGTTCGAGGGCGGGATTGCGGTACTGTTGTTTCCGATGAAGCTGCGGGATATGTGGCCGCCAGATAAGTTGGCGGATTTGAGAGAATTGGCAAAGTTGGAGCCGGCCGAGATTTTTTATAAGTCGCTGGAAGTGATTGCGCCGCTGAATCTGTATGACGAGTTTTTGGCGACGCGTTGGTCACACCAATTGGTGACCGCAACGAAGACAATACTGATTCCGGAGATTGTTAAGTGTGTGGCTGTCCAGTGGGCGCATGCCTACTTGGAGTGCAAGAAGGCGCATGGCAAGGGTTAGGCTAATCAGCGGTGAGTTCGGCGGGCGGTTTATCGAGACGCCGGGCGACGACTCTGCACACCCGATGTCAGAGCGGGCACGAGCGGCGATTTTTAATCAGCTGGACGAGTTGGTGGTTGGAGCTAGGGTGTTGGATGCTTTTGCGGGTTCGGGTGCGCTGGGGTTTGAGGCTTTGTCGCGCGGGGCGGAGAATGTGGTGTTTGTGGATAGGTCGCCGAGGGTTGTCGAAACGTTAGAGAAGAATGCGGAAAGTTTGGGTGTTGGGAAAAGATTTTTTATTAAGCGGTTTGATTTGTGTAGTCTAGTCAGAGGGG
>DBCV01000046.1 GCA_002293245.1 Candidatus Saccharibacteria bacterium UBA949
TGACAAAAGCAAAAATTATGTTTTAGCTTTTTCTACTAGTTTCTCTCTGTTAATTTACTGACATAATGGAGCCGCGTCTCGGTCTCGAACCGAGGACCTGCTGTTTACAAAACAGCTGCTCTACCACTGAGCTAACGCGGCACTACAACAGTATAACAAACTATTGGACTATTTCCAACTTCTATGCTAGAATAGCTATCATTATGGCAAAAAAGAATACTACTAAGCGAAAATTGGTGGGGCTCGTCAGTGAGGAGTCGGGGGTGCGCGCTTACTATACAAAGAAAAATACGATGAATACTCCGGACAAGCTAAGTCTGCGGAAGTATGATCCGGTGGCGCGCAAGCATGTGCGGTTTACTGAGACGAAGAAGAATCTGGGGCGGAACGAGGTCAAGGAAAAGAAGCGCTAGCGGGGCAGACTATCCTACTTGCACACTTATATAGCCTGCCTAGACTAGCGGTGTTCGGCGCGGTAGCGGAGGTCGCGGAGGGCGTTCATGTAGTAGAGGAAGGCGTCGTAGGGGGAGTCGTAGGGGCTGAAGTAGGCGTGGACATCGCCATCGGAGAACCATTTGGTGCACATGTAGTAGGGGTGGTCGCTGGTCTGGAGGCGGCGCCAATCTTCTATGAGCTGCTGGTCGGCAGTCTGGAGTACGGAGTCCTTTAGCTCGTAGGCGGTACGCATGGCTTCTTGTTGCATCTTGTTGCCGAGCCAGGCGGTGAGGTCGCGCTCGGTGTCGGCCCAGCTCACAGTATCGGGCATCGAAAGCGGTGCTACTGGTTTGTTTTCTTCCAGCGCCTCGGATACGGTGACGAAACGATTCTCGTATCCGCCCAACCATAGTTCAACAAACTTCTCAAAGAAGCTAAAGATGCCAGTATCGGCCCAAATGTTCTCGCCGAATGTTTCATAATCCATGAACAGATTAACCAGCGGGCAATCGATAAACGCATCCTCCATCCATTTTAGGTACTTTTCTGCCGTCAGCGGCCACTCTTTCCATCCCCGATCTGGGAAACGAAAGGCGATGTCGTCGGACAGGCGGTAGTTTTTGAGCAACAGCCCAGTCCCTTCGCAGCCCGGCACCGAATAGACATAGCCCGGGCTGCGCCAGTCTAATACGCCATCCCAGCCCTCGGCCAAAACCCCTTTGAACCCAAAATCACTAGCCCAGATGCCGATTTCGTCGTTGTATGCGAGCTCGGTATTGCGAAACACCATCGGCTTGACCCCAAAGACCTCCTTAATCTTGTCCCGGTGCAGCTTGACCTGCGCCTCGAACTCTTCCCTATCGTAGAAAAAAGCCAAGCTGTGGTAATAGGTTTCCGAAACAATCTCCATGCGGCCAGTGGCAGACAAAGCCTGAAAATCCTTTATAACATCGGGCGCCCAAAGCGCAAGTTGATCCAGTAATGTGCCGGGGATACTCAAGCTAAACTTGAACTCCGGATGCCGATCCATCAACCGCAGCAGGAGTTTATTCATGGGCCGGAAGGATTTTTCGGCGACTTTGCGCAAAATGAATTCGTTGTTGCATTTCGCATACTTGTCCGGCTCGCTCCAATAGTCCGGACCCCCAGCACCCACGTCAAAAATACTATACCGCCGCACCCGCCAGGGTTGATGGACGTGCAGATATAGTGTGATACTCCTCATCGGCGCTTCCCCTTCTTCATGACTCTATTATAAGCGTTAGCGACTTTTTTTGCAACCACCTCCCACGGCATTTTTGCATATTCGGCTTTTGCGCCGTTTTGTAGGGTTTGCAGAAGTCCCGGGCTGTCAGAAATCCCCACGATAATATCCGCCAGTCTGTCCGTATCCCAGAAATCATACCGGAATAAGTTGTGCAAAACTTCACCCACACCGGACTGCTTGGTGATTACCAGCGCATTGCCCTGATTTGCCGCTTCCAGAGCAGTCAGGCCAAACGGCTCGGAGACGGAACTCATTACAAAAACATCAGATACTGTATAAATATCGCCCAGTTGCTGGCCGCGAACAAAGCCGGTGAAAATCACGTTGCTGCCGATGCCCAGATTAGCGGCTAGTTCGATCAGCTCGTTTTTTTGCTCGCCGTCGCCAGCTATCACGAACACCAGCTTGGGGTTTTTCTTGATGGCTTTGGCTGCGGCCCGCAGCAATAAAGTCAAGCCCTTCTGCACCGTTAGCCGCGCAACAGTGGTGACTATTCTATGTCCAGATTCTTTCAGGTGCTTAATGTAGGCGTAGTGACTGCCAGCAAACGTGTACTTTTCGTCAGCGCTCTTTTCGTTGAAGTCCGGCAGCGCAAAACCATTATATACCACGTCTATTTTGCCCAGCGGTATGCCATATTTTTCGTGAATGATCTGCTTGGTGGTGCCAGAAACCGAAAGAATCCGGTCAGCCGAGATCAGTCCTTCCCTTTCGATTTCATGAACTAAAGGATTGCCGCCATCGGAGCCCGAGCGGTCAAATTCGGTGGCGTGGACGTGGGCAATCAGCGGCACGCCGTGGCCCTTTTGCGCCAACACTCCGGCTTCGTAGGTCAGCCAATCATGCGCATGCACAATGTCTGGCGCGCCTTTCCTTGACAGGTATTGATCTACGAACTCAGAGTATCGGCGCTGGACATCGCGGATATTCATAGCGTCTGTATCCTTGGACTTGCTTTTACTGTACACCTCTGCGGCAAAGTTTGAATCATAGGCGCCCATGCCAAATCGATGCAGCGGGCCAATATCTGTTGCTGAAAGGACTTCCATAAACTCTATACCGTGCTTAGCCTTGTACGGGACGACAAACTCGATGTCAACGCCCTGCTTGCTGAGTGCTTTTGTCAGGTGAAAACAAGCCACACCAAGCCCGCCGCTGTTGTGCGGTGGTAATTCCCATCCCAACATCAAGATTTTCATTTTGTCCCCTTTACCTCCAATTCTCACCACATTATATCACACAAGCATAAAGACTATCAAGATTTTTCG
>DBCV01000047.1 GCA_002293245.1 Candidatus Saccharibacteria bacterium UBA949
CTAGGTTTCTGATGAATGTGTCGGCTGAATGGGTGGATTCATGCTTCAATTACGAGATGGGGAGTTTTCTTTTCTGATGAACCCGAGTGAACGGGGGTTTATTTTTTTTGTCCAAGGTGATAAAATAAACTTATGACATTTTTAGAGATCGTTGGTAATCCTTTGGTTTGGATTCCAATCGTGGGGTTGTTGGGATTTTTGGCATGGAGAAACTTCAGAAAACGCAAGGTTTCCTATGATACGATACCCTACGAAGATGGTGTTCTACTGGAATTGGAGATACCTCGGACAAATGATAAGAAAGAGCTAGCGGCCGAACAGATGTTTGCTAGCTTGCATGGAATTTTGCGCGACAGTGACGAAGCTAAAAGCACACCTGTTCAAGAGTATATTAGTTTGGAGATAGCTTACGTTAACGGACGGATAAAGTTCTTCGTCTGGACACCAAAATTGCTAAAGAATTTTGTGGAAAGCCAGATTTACTCTCAATATCCGACAGTACAGATTCATCCAACTCAAGGAGACTATGCAACTCAACTGAACAACTTACCTGTTACATACGAAACGGAATTGGTATTGACAGATAGTGAATTCTTGCCGATTCGCACATTCGAAAGTTTCGACGTAGATCCATTGGCTGGCATTACCGGTGTAATGGCCAAGCTTGATAGCGACGGAGAGCGACGCGAACAGATGTGGGCCCAGATAATCGTAAGGCCTATCGCCGATAGCTGGCATAAACAGTCCGCGGCCTGGGTAAAAGATGTGAAGAAAGGAGTGAAGACCGGGTTTCATCCTGACACAAAATGGTGGAAGCAGGTGTTATTTGCTCTGTGGAAGCCACCAGAAGCCGACGATGCTAAGCCAGAACCGAGTGAAAGAGAAAAGACACGAATTAGCAAGGCTGAGGAAAAGGCTACAAAGCTGGGTTATCAAGTGAAAATTCGTTTGGTTTATGGCGGCCCAGACCAGGAAGCAGCGCGATTGAATATGCAAGCACTGGTTGGAACGTTCAAGCAGTATAATAGCACAAACTTGAACGGATTCAAGGCAACTTCCGGATCGTTTGAGACAGCGAAGATTGACGAGTATCGAACTCGGTCTTTCGACGACAAAGGCTTTGTGTTGAACATTTCCGAGCTAGCTTCTTTATATCATCTTCCACATACCAGTGTAGAGACACCGAATGTGGCCTGGGCGACGAGCAAGACGGCTGAGCCACCGTCAAAATTACCTATTATGACTGGCGATCCAAAAGCTGACGAAAATATTTCGGCGTTCGGATTGACGAATTTCCGCGGAGTAAATCATCAATTTGGGATGTTGCGACGTGATCGCAACCGACACGTGTACATCATCGGACAGACTGGGGCAGGGAAGTCGGGACTATTGGAGTTGTTTGCATTGTCAGACGTTTTCCATGATCAGGGTTATGCGATTATCGACCCGCACGGCGATTTTGCCGTAAATAATATGCGGTTTATTCCTGAACGGCGTATGAAAGACGTGGTGTATTTTAACCCGGCCGACACCAAGTTCCCGATGGCGTTCAACCCGATGGAAGTGACTGACCCGAGCAGAAAACCGAACATTAGTTCGGAAATTATCGGGGTGCTGAAGCGGATGTTCGGTGAGTCTTGGGGTCCACGCCTGGAATATATTCTGCGCTACACCGTTTTGGCGCTGTTGGACCGGCCGAATACCACTATGTTGGATATTACTAGGATGCTAACGGAAAAAGATTACCGCAAGGAAACTCTGGAATACTGCAAGGATATTACGGTTTTGCAGTTCTGGAAGGCAGAGTTTGGCCAGTGGGGCGAAAAACAGGTGAACGAAGCGATTGCGCCAGTTCTAAACAAGGTTGGAGCCTTTGTGGCCAACCCGATTATCCGCAATATCATCGGCCAGCCCAAGTCGGCCTTTAATATCCGCAAGATTATGGATGAGGGTAAGATTTTGATTGTGAACTTGAGCAAGGGCTTGATTGGCGAAGATAATGCGGGCATTTTGGGTGCGTTCCTGGTGACCAAGGTCCAGTTGGCCGCCATGAGCCGCTCGGATATCCCGAATGTGGACGATCGGCGCCAGTTCTATCTGTATGTGGACGAGTTCCAGAACTTTGCCACCGATTCGTTTGCCACGATTTTGTCCGAAGCGCGTAAGTATGGCCTGAACCTGACTGTGGCTAACCAATATGTTTCACAGATGCAACCAACTGTGCGCGATGCAGTGTTTGGCAACGTGGGCACGACGATTTCGTTCCGAGTCTCCGCAGATGATGCGCCGATTTTATCCAAGCAGTTCGAGCCAACTTTTGAGGCGGCCGACTTGGTGCAAATGAATAACCGGCACTTTATTATTAGTATGATTGTGGCGGGCGAAAAAATGCCAGCGTTCTCGGCAACTACGTTAAACTTGCCGTCGGCCAATCCAGAATCCGATCATTCCGCGGGTATTGTCGAGAACTCTCGCAAAATGTATGCTCGGCCGCGCGCCGAGGTGGAGGCGGAGATTGCTGCGGTGATTGAGTCTGCGAACAAGTTCCAGGATAGCTTGGCAGAGCAGGGGAGAGTGGGGAACGAGCAGGGAACTGCTGCCAAGAATCGAGCTGATGCGATTCGCCAGTTCAAGATGTCTGCCCCTTCGGCTGCGGCGCAGTTCGCTGTGGAGGCGCAGTCTAATTCTGCTCCGCCGCGCCGAGAGGAATATCGATCTGCACCTGACGCCACAGCTCATAGGTCTCATGACGAAGGCGAACAAAAACCGAACTCTGGTTCGACGTCCGGCATGAATCAGCTGAAGAATTTGAAGGATATGATCGAGTCAAAGTCTTTGGATTCGTTGGGTAGTTCTTCTGGCGCTTCCGGTTCTTCCGCGCCGAGGTCGGGCGAGGCCCGGGGTAGGTCTGAGTATAAGGGGCGCAACAACAAGGGTCGACGGCCGAGAAAATAGCTGCTGGTCTTTCGCATTCTTTAACGCCTACCGTCGATGAAATATGCACAGTATCAGGTTGACGAGCGGAGCAGGGGATGGGTTTATCGATCGTCTTTTGTCTATAGACCTAATGTCGCACAATGTATGGTGTATGTCATCATGAATTCTCGGTATCCTATTTCGCCACGTCGTAATTTGTCGAAATCATCCAGGAAACCGCTTAATTCGAGCTTTTCGGGGCATAAATTCTCTATTGGTATATTTGAGATTATGCTTTGTTTAGAATAGTGAAACTTGGTAGGCTCGTTATCATGCGTTAGATAGGCCGCCAAACCGCTTCTAGAGATGACTTTCTGAAGAACATTAGTCGGGATACCTATATCTTCGGCCACGGAATGGAACGAGCGGGGGTTCGGAAACTGTATAAAAAAGTGGTAGTGAGGGTCTGTATCCTTGTCTTTATCGTGCAGAATGTAGGCATATGCAGGGCATTGCTCTGCTTGCTTGATTATTGCCACACGATTTTCATCGTTTGCCTTAATTACGAACGTGAAATCTCGTCGTTTTTGGGGTGTTTTTAGTCCGGCCATTGGTAGGAGTATATCACGCTTATTTTTTATATGCAAGCTTTTTCGGACTTTTTTCAAAATATATGCGATAATAGTAGTCAGTAGTAATAAAAAGGGGATCCCAAATGGATAGCATAGCACCAATAGCAATCGTTGTCGGAATACTTTTCGTCATATGCGTCGTAGCAAAAGCAGTTGTCGGGGAGGGGAAGTCGAAACCGGAAAAACCAAAGTATTTTTACTCCGCTAAAAAACATCTGATGACTACCTCTGAGGAAGAGTTTTTCAGAACATTATGTAAGCTATTTGTCAATAGGTGTTATGTTTTCCCGCAGGTCCACCTATCTGCAGTATTAAACCATAAAACCAGAGGTCAAGACTGGCGAGCCGCCTTTTTTCATATCAATGGTAAATCAGTTGATTTTTTGCTGTGTGACAAAAAAACGCTTCAGCCGATTTGCGCGATCGAACTCGATGATCACACGCACGAGCAGGGAAGTCGCGTCGATAGAGATATAGAGGTAGAGCGTATATTCACACACGCAAAATTACCGTTGGTGAGGTTTAGGGATTACAGAAGTCTAAGCGATAAGTCGATTGTCGACAAAATCGCTGGCGCTATCAATACGCACTGAAGCGCCGAACGCCGGCGTGGCGGCTTTTCGGCCGCCACCTAGCCGGCTTTTAGCGGCGCTTAATCGGAAAATAAGGAGCGGTAGAGCGCCCAACCTTTTAATGGAACAAAAATCCCCCAATCGACTTGCCAGGTGCGCAAGGGAAATAGGGGAGTTAGCTGCTGCTAATGGCGAATGAGTTTGCCGGCCACACTCCGCAACGCGCGGACAACTCCGCGGAAGACGGTCGGAGCGACCTTAAACACAAACACGATGCCGACAGCACCGATAATCCACGGCAAGATGGAAATCAGAGTAGATTGAATACTCGTCCAGTCAAAGGCCGAAGTGATAGCGGTGGTTGCATTTTCACCCATGTGTGTTTACTCCTTTCTTGAATACATAATAGCACGAGCGGTTTGAATTTGCAAGTCCTCCTCAGTCTGGGTCGTATAAATATTTTGATCAATGCTGTTTTTGGTCAGGTAGGCGTCGATAAGTTGGCTGGTGTCGTAAGAATCGCCAATCTCTTGGGTGCGGAAAAATACGTCGATATCAATCTGTTGACCAGTGTATTTGTCTTTTTTTACATCAAAGCTAACAGAGTCGGCGAGATAGTATGCGTTGAACTGTAGGCGCTTAGAGATAAGTGTTTTGCATTTGACAAGTATCTTGAAGTGTCGCCGAATATGCGTCTGTAGGTCGGCGAAGTTTTGGATCGTTGAAACCACCATAAGATTGCGCTTTCGAACTTGGGTAGCGCCGGAAAAAGCAGATATGTCGATTCCTTTTTTATTGTTGAGAAAGAGCTCGCCAATCTCATCAACAACGAGTATGGCGTTTTTAAGCTCGGGGTCTGCAAGGATTTTAGCGACGTCTTCAGATCGATATTGCTCCGCCTTCGAACCGTCAGGCAGGGTGATACGGATATTGGAAAGAACACGCAAACCAGGACAACGTCGCTTTTCTTCTCGGACGTAGTGAACCATCGAAAACGTCTTGCCGGTACCTTGAGCGCCTTCAAACGCCATAAGCCCACTAATCTCTTTGCTGGGCTTGATTTTCTTTTTGAAGATTGTGTTCCAGTAGATAGCCACGGCTGCTCCTTTTCATTGCTCGGCGTTCTAGCCGATTGTTGTGATTCCATTTTTTAGTTCGACCTTTCCGGAGGTGTTTGCCCCATTCGACATTCTTTTTGACAAAATAGCCTTTGTTTGCCACCTTAATAACCCCTGACAAGCCTTAGTATGGTTTTAATACCCTTGACCGCTAGGCCGGTGGTGACCGCAAAGACCACCACCGTTATCTGTATGTTCCACAGTTCTTGGCTGACCCCGAGAGTCTTTAGACCAAAATCGACCACACCTGAGAACATCGAAGAAATCCATGTGACCACGCCGGGCAGGAGATTGAGACCGGGAACGGCGGAAAATAAGAGGTTAATAGGGGCGAACAGGACGTTCATGATACCAGAAAGAACAGAGAATAATCCATTGACAATTGCGTTAATCATGCTTTGGTTGCCTCCTGTATAAATTGGAACATCCAGAAAGAGAAACCGAGGACAATGACGGCATTGACGATTGGGGCGACAAAAGTGTCGCGAAACCCCTTTAACGGTTCGGGGAACAAGTCGCAATCGGATGGAATAACGGTCAGAGGATCAAGGGGTAGCACTTCCGGTGGCTGTCCCAAAGCTGGTAAGGTGCATTGGCCAGTGGCTAAAAATGCCGCCGGAAGGCTCAAAATTGAATCTGTAAAGCTCCCCTGGGGATCGCCTGGGGCCTGAAGAGAACCGAGGTTTTCATCGGTCCCGGAAACAGTCGAGTCGGTAAGGGAATCGTTGATATTTTCAAGTTTTTGATTCTCTTCTTGCTGAAGCCTGCTTTGCTCATCTAGCTTTCTATTGGTTTCGTCAACCGAATTTTTTACTCGATCTGTGGCGGAAGTAGATTTATCTAAGAGGTTGGAAAAGAAAGTGGAATCCATGCAGGCAACAGACATTGGATCGGTGGCACAAAGGCTATTAGGGGCGCTGGCGCGAACGGTGTAATCAACTGACAGTTCCATAATGCGGACAATACGCTGATCATTATTCGTGCCGTTTAATTGGCGATAAAGGATACCCCAGGTGCCGGACTGGGTCGATTGACCAAACTCAAAGTTCATCGTTGGGTTGTTCGCAGCTGCCTGCACGGCGAAATTAAACTTGTACTCGAAGTATTGGAAGCCGGAATCCCTGTATAAATTTATGGTGATGTTGCTAGTTTCGGCAGTTTTGTTGCCGAGCTTTAGCGAGCGGGCGTAATCTGTGGAATGCGTGCCTATGGGGCAAGTGTAGTATGTGTCCGAAGCGCCTGCGTATTTGCACAGGTTTGCCGTATTCCAACGGGTCATCGATCCGCTTACTAGTGGCACTCTGAGGAGCAGCTTTGCTGTTCCCGAAACAATGTCATTCTGCTGAATACCAGAGGTTCCAAAATCTCGCGACCAAACAGAGGTGATATTGTACGATGCCTCGTTGTACGCAAAATCCCCGGGAACGGTAAAAGGATCGTAAGCCGATACGGAGCTTGCACTATACGGAAAACGGAAGTTGATTTTTGCCTGATTACGGGGGATTGCGAGAGCATGAGTTTTGCCAGACAGGAGTAGGGAAGCGAGCAGAATCGCAAGGGTTATAGCGAGTCGCCGCCAAAACTTTTTACTAAAAAAGTTAAAGTATATCGCTCTCATTCGTTCCAGCCCTCTTCCCTACCGCGGTTTTTTCGGAATCGGATGACGAAGAAAAACGAGAGGAGTGAGAGCAGGGCAGCAATGATTCCAAAAGCGAGAGAAGAATTATAGATGTCATACTGACGAAGAGTAGGGACAGAGAGCGATTCGTCGAATACCACACCGTTATGAGAAGCATTAGGCAAACGACAGTTCGTGATGAAATAGGTGGTTTCGGAAAACCTTGTGCTACCCTGCGCCACTGGCACGTCAAAATCTGCAGCATACGCTTTATACGGGAGCTGGGTTGCTCCATTTCCGCTTGTGCTGGTAACGCAACCTGTATGGACTCTGATATGGTCGCCGTTGAATGTGATTGTGTATTGTTCTGGTTTTGGTACATATTCGAACATCTCCTTTTACTCCTTAAAACTCGAACATCTGACGGATCTTCTCCACGATCACGTCAAAGCCCGAATCCATTATTGTGAATACTAATTTTAGCGTCCAGTAGGTCAATAAAAGGGGAGCGAACCCCACTAGAATCTCAACTAGCAGACTACCGGGCGCTATCATATTATTCAGCCCCCGAAAGCGACACGTCCACGCGTTCGCCGAAGTGCTTCTCTAGGTAATTCTCTTCCATGCCGGCACGCGGAAAAACCATAAACTCGGCGTCGCCAAGCCTTATGATTGTGCAGTTGTACTTTTTGCTCTTCGGCTTGGAAAAGCGCGTCTGGTTCGAAACCTCGCAGGTTAATTGCGAACCTTCTTCTGATTTTACTTGGTATTTCATTTTTTACTCCTTTGGTTAATTATTATTATGGTTAGATAACAGAGGTGGGTGACGAGATTGGAACAAGGAACTCGGAACGGGTCAAGTTCGCCGTTCCGTAAACCCGGAAGAAAAGTCATGGACGGAAATCATGAGCACGTTGATAATGGGCATTATTGCGACCGGCAGAGCCTTCTATGGACGAAAGGGTGGAAGCAAGCCTAACTAATTGATATAGACCTAATGTCGCACAATGTATGTTTTACGACGTTATATAGGTTGGTTGGGGCGCGTGAGCCTAGTTTGCCAATATGTGGCTATTTGGGCTTGGTGTGTTTTTTGACCGCTCTATGACTTTCCTGCCACTTTGTGCGGGAGTGTTATTGGAAAAAGTGGAGCGCGATACCGGAGACGGCACGGCGTGCGCAGGCGGCGTAATGATACCGCACCCTCTCTGCTCCTCTACTTCCCTGGCCGAACATAAACCGAACATGCTATTTCCAGTAGGCCTTGCCGGGCACGCGCAGGTCAATATAATTGAGTCCATCAAAGCCGCCTTTATTCTCCTTGAACCATCTATCGACCCGGCCGAGGTCCCGGACCGCGGCGATTGGGCTTCTGTCAACCGACATCTTGAAGCGAACTGGGATTTCTTTTAGCAGCACATCCACTTCGCGGCTCATGCCGAGCGGAACTGTCACTTTCTCTATATCATAGCCTACGGCGTCCAGTTCGGACGAAAGCTGCCCCACGAAGCTAAGGAATCTGGTGCTGGCCACAGAATCGGATACTACGCCTAGATTATTTTCGTCTACCACGGTCAACTCCGGCTCGTCAAAGTAGTTGACCGAAAACGCTCCGCCCGAGCTGTCCACGTAGTAAACTTCGTTGGCTGAACCCCATTTGGCAACTGGTTCGCGCATCTTGACGCTGAGCCGCATTTCTGTTGTTAGGATACCTGAGTAGTTCACACTTACCACCTCAGCTACCTCTGGAGCTTCTCTCTTTAGGCAGTCGGCGAACTCGCCTGACTTGACAAAAAAGCGGAAATGTGCTAGCGGGTGGTCAGCTAAGTAGTCTGCGATTATTTTCTCGTATATCGCTTCCCTACCCGGCTGCCGTGAAGCATCGCCTATGATCTCCACCTCAGCGCTATTGACGTAGTTAGCTACCAAAAACAATGTTGTGCCGGCTATGGCGATTAGTAGAAGCAGCACGGCGAAGACACGGCGAGCAAGGCGACGCGATTTGTGGCTGCGGATGCGCTCGCTCTCTTCCCTGCCAACCGATTCTTGCCGGCCCGACGAGGAGCGCCCAGATAGGTTGCGGTTTCGCCCGTATCTAACGTTCTGCATCTTGCCCCACTCCTATCACGATTTCGGCAATTTTTGTCGCAGCGTTGGGCTGGGCAAAGGCCAAGATATTTCGGGACAGCTCTTCCCTCTTTGCCGAGTTTTTGATGAGTTCGCGCAGGGTTTGCAGAAGTTTTCTCGGCTTGTTGGCTAGATCGTCATCGCTAAGGATCTCCGCGGCACTGACGCTTTGTAAGCTTTCAGCGTTGCGGACTTGGTGCGAGCCGGGCAATTTGGCGTTCGGCACCAGCACGGTTGGCTTCCCTGCTGCGGCCAGTTCTGCGATTGTGGTAGCCCCTGCTCGCGCCACCACCACATCTGCGGCCTTGATGACTTTGGGCATGTCCGGGGTGAAGTCAACGATTGAGGCGGGCAGCTCGGACGCCATGCAAGAAGTTGCCAGGCTGCCCGCCGCTCCGCCCGTTATCAAAAATACTTGGGTGAAATCCTGTAGCTCGGGCAGCAGGGTCAGGACAACTTCGTTGAGACGTTGGGCGCCGAGGCCGCCGCCGGTGAACAGGACCAGCGGACGCTCGGGGTCAAAGCCTAGGCTGGTCTTGAGCGAGGATTGTTCGGTCTTTGAGGTTTTGTGCAGGTCGGCTGCGACCGGAACGCCAACGAATTGGGCTCCTTTGAGGTTGGATTCCGGCATGCCGGAAAGTGTTCGCTGGGCAAATCTTGCCAAAATGCGATTGGTTAGCCCGGCAGCCACGTCGGAATCGTGAATCACGATTGGTATGCGTAAAACGCGCGCAGCCAAGCCGATGGGCAGGCAAACAAAACCGCCTTTCAGAAACACTACATTCGGTCGCCAAAAAATCAATTTGAAAAAGCATTGAACTAAGCCGACACCAACCTTGAGCAGGTCCAAAAGATTGCTCAGCATGATTGATGGGTGTTTGAGGTAGTCGATCTTCTTGAAATGCGCATAGCGCCGGAATTTACCGGAAACCACTCGCGAGAGCTTGACTCTGGCGCACGAGGCAGGCAGGCCCTCGGCAACTAGCTGCTGGGTCTTTTTGTAAAACCCAAAATCGGTCCAAAACCGCACTTTGGCGCGGGGGCGCAGCTCAAAAACCTTACCTAATACGGATATTATAGGCGTGATGTGCCCGCCCGAGCCGCCGCCGGCTACTAGGATTTTCATGACTTCCCTCTCCTTTCACCCCTGTTGGTCCGCCAGTTTGCGCAATTCGCGCCGTGGTGGCGGAAACTCCGAACGCTAGGCCGAGTGCCATACTAACGAATATCATGCTGGTGCCGCCGTAGCTCAAGAATGGTAGCGTGATGCCAGTGAGGGGTACTACTCCAATCATCGCCGCCATGTTCACTGCAACGTGGGCAAAAATCCAAGCAAAGACGCCAGCCACTAGCATGCGCGCAGCCGGATCCGGCAATAAGTTGACTTCGCGCAGTAGCCGATACAACAGGGCAGAAAAAACTAATATCACGGCCACCAGGCCGATAAAACCGAAGGTTTCGCCCATGATGGCAAAGATGGAGTCGTTGATGGATTCGGGCAGGTAGCCGGTGGCTTGAACCGAGTTGCCGATACCCACGCCGAATAGGCCGCCGGTGCCAATGGCCATCTTGGCATGTTCCAAGTGGTAGGCGTTCGCATCGTCCTCTTCGGCGTCGCCAGTGCTAGCGCCGGAGAAAGTTAAGAGCCGTTCCATGCGGTGCGGGCTGGTGACAATTCCCAAAACGCCGATGGCCAAAACAGCCAGGCTGGCGGTCGCGATTATCCAGAGCTTTATGCCAGAGATGACTAGCATGGCGAGGATGATTGCCAAGATTACCACGCTGGTGCCGAGGTCTTTTTGCAGAATCATGACAAAACCCAGGGTGACAGCGCTGACGACAGCCAGGGGAAGCAGGGTTTCGGTTTTGTTCAGCTTACCCTCGGCGGCGCGGCGGCCCAAAAAGCCAGCCAGATACACCAACATGCCCAGTTTGAGTAATTCGGCTGGCTGAAAAGTGGTGATACCAAGGTCAATGGCTCGGCAGGCTCCATATGCGCACTGGGCAAGACCCGATCCGGCCCAGCCAGCTATGGCCAAAACCGCGCTGGCCAAGAGTCCTAGACCGAGCAGGGCTTTGCCGCCCCAGAGCACCCATTTGAACGGCAATTTAGCTGCCGCTACAAACAAAACCACGCTCAAAACCACGTTGACAGCCTGGCGCATAAAGAAATAATTGCTCTCGTAGTCTAGGCCAAAGGCGTTATTGAGGGTGTTGGCCCGTTGCGGGCCGATGGCAAAAATCACAATTAGACCGACGATGGCTAGGAGTGCTGCAAAAAGCGGTATCAAATGGTCTGACCGGTGTTTTCGAACAGTTGGCATGCTGTTAGTATATCACACTTATGGCTACTTGACGATACCGCCGGCTAGGGCTAAGACAACGCCGAGGAAGGCGGCCATGATGCCAATGATCCAAAAGCGCATGGTGATTTTGGTCTCGCCCCAGCCTTTGGCTTCTAGGTGGTGGTGGATAGGCGCCGATATGAATACTTTCCTGCCATGGCGTAGCTTTTTGGAGCCAATTTGGATCAGGCTGGAGCCGGCTTCGGCCACAAAAACGATGCCGATAATCGGCAGCAAAAATAGCGAATTGGTGAGCATGGCGACAACGCCAAGCGAGACACCGTAGGCAAACGATCCGACGTCGCCCATCATAAAGCGCGCCGGGTGAACGTTAAACCAAGTGTAGGCGAGCATCATGCCGATTACCGTAAAGCAAAAACCGGCAATGCCGAAGTTGCCCTGGAGCAAGGCAATCATGCCGAATGCCAGATAGGCGGCCGATAGAGTGCCGCCCGCTAGGCCGTCCAGGCCGTCCGAGATATTTACGGCATTGCCGGTGGCAACTACTGCGAATGCGAACAATAGAATAATACCCCCGCCGACTATCCAATCGCCTAGGAACGGGATATGGACGGTGTCGTAGCCCAGTTTGCTAAAGAAGAACCAGCCGAGCGCTAGCCCAAGGATGGAAATCATGGCGAATTTGACCCAGGAGCGCAGGCCAGCCACACCCTTGCCAGAGCCATAGATATTGATCAGGTCGTC
>DBCV01000002.1:0-1290 GCA_002293245.1 Candidatus Saccharibacteria bacterium UBA949
ACCACCTCGCTTGCCGCCCAGCCAGCCGTCGTCTCCGTCATTCCGCTCACGCCTGCCCCGCCCATGCGCCTGTGCGTAGTTCCTGTACCCCCTGCTGTTATCTAACACCTCCACCCCGTCGCCCAGGTCTGCCAGGAATCGCGACGGCAAAGCTGGCGTCCATTTTCCGTACGAAAACCGCGAGCCCACAAAGCTCAAAAACAGCTTTTCCTGCGCCCGGGTCATGCCCACATACATCAATCGTCGCTCCTCCTCGATCGCCTCGGGCTTTCCGGAGTTCACTGCCTGGCTAGAGGGCAAGTACCCCTCCTCCACCCCCACCACAAACACAATTGGGAACTCCAGCCCTTTGGCCGAGTGCAGCGTCATCAGCGTCACTGCCTCTTTCGCTTCGTCATCCGCGCTGGACATCAGCGCCGCATCCGCCAAAAACTCCTCCAAGTTGCTATATCCGCTCACTTCGTCCACCAGCACCTTGATATTTTCCAGCCTATCCTCTGCTCCTTCGCCCGCCTTGATATACGCCTCATACCCCGTCTGCTTGACCAGTTCTTGCGCAACCTCTGCAATTGGCGCCCCATCCCCCAGCTTTGTCCGGGCCATCGCCAGCACTTCGCCCAGCCGCACCAACGCCGCTCGCGCCGGTTTTGTCAATCCGTTTATCAATTCTGCATCCAATAGCGCCGAAATCAGCGAATAATCGTCGCTCATCATCGTCATAAAATAGTCCAAAAACGATTCCAAGCTCTTAGCCCCCAATTTGCGCGACGGCGTATTATATATCCGCGAAAAACTCACAATATCATTCGGCTGATAAACCAACCGCAAATATGCCATCATATCCTTCACCTCTTTGCGGTCAAAATATCGCAGTCCGCCCAAAATCTTATAGGGCATCTGTGCCTCCAACATCGCCCGCTCAAACCGGAACGACTGCGCATTGGTGCGATACAGCACCGCATAGTCCGACAACTTCCGGTCCAGGTTCTCCACGCCATTCTCTATCTCTCGCACCACCGCTGCCGCCTCATTCTCGTCGTCATAAAAACTCACCAGCGTCACCGGCTCGCCGTCTTTTTTGTCCGTCCATAGCGCCTTATCCGTGCGCTGTTTGTTGGCAATAATCACATTCTGCGCCGCCGTCAAAATTGGCTGCGTGCTGCGATAATTCTGCTCCAGCTTCACCACCTTCGCCCCCGGAAAATCCCGCTCAAAGTTCAAGATATTGGTAAAATCCGCCCCCCGCCACGAGTAAATTGATTGCCAGTCGTCGCCCACCACGCAGATATT
>DBCV01000002.1:1299-19072 GCA_002293245.1 Candidatus Saccharibacteria bacterium UBA949
GTGTCCTGATACTCGTCAATCAAAATATGTCGGAATCGCTCCTGCCACTTCTTGCGGATTTTTGGATAGTCCCGCAGCATCCGCGCCGCATACAGCAGCAAGTCATCAAAATCCAGCGCCGAGTTCTTCTTGCGCCGCTCTTCATACTCCGCATACACCCGGGCAATAGACTTCTCCCGCGCACCCTTGGCGTTGCTCGCAAATTCGTCCGGTTCCACAAAACCATTCTTGGCTTTGGACACAATCGCCGAAATATCGTGCGCGTAGGACTTGTTGTCCGCCCCACCCTCCGTCACGCCCAGGTCTTTGATAATCTGCCGGATCAAGCTCATCCGGTCCTGCTCATCGAAAATCACAAACTGTTGCGACAGCCCAATCTCCCCGGCCTCCATCCGCAGAAGTTTCACGCAGATACTGTGGAACGTACCCATAAACGGCATAAACATCCAGCTCTCCGCATCCCTGTCCAGCAGTCGCCCGAGCTTCTCCCGCATCGACCNNTAGTTTCTCGCGCATCGCCCTCGCCGCCTTATTGGTAAAGGTGACCGCCAAAATCTCATCCGGCCGCACTCCATGCATAATCAAGTTGGCAATCCGGTGCGTTAGAGTCGTTGTTTTGCCGCTCCCTGCTCCCGCCAAAATCAGCAGCGGCCCCTCCAGAGTTTCCACGGCCTCCGCCTGCGCCGCATTCATTCCCTCCAAAACATTCATATCTCTATGATACACTACTCCACCTCGGCTTTCAACACATACGTATCACAAAATTTGCAGAAACTTTGTTTTCGATGTCGCAACCTGTATGTCCATGCTATAATCAGAGCACAGGAGGAAGAAATGAAAAAGATTGATGTAGTTTTGATTACTGGCAACAAAAATAAGGCGGAGTATTTCAAGAAACTCACAGGTCTTGATATCGAACATGTAAAAGTCGACGTAGACGAGATACAAAGCCTAGATTTGAAAGAAATTGTGGAGCATAAAGCAAGGCAGGCATATGCAGTCGCAAGGAGGCCTGTTATCGTAGAGGATACCTCGCTAGAATTCAAGGCCCTAGGACGGCTGCCCGGACCATTCATTAGATTTTTCGTCGATGAGATTCCGATGAAACAGATATGTGATTTGCTTACCGGNNTATTATCGGATATTTTGACGGCCAACAAGTAAATTTTTTTGAAGGCGAACTTCCTGGGAGAATAGCTGAAAAACCAGTTGGGGGAAACGGCTTTGGCTGGGACCAAATCTTTATTCCAGAAGGCTACGACAAAACAAACGCCGAAATGAGCCAAGATGATAATGAGAGAGTCTACCAAAAAATAAAGCGGTTGGACTTATTAGTAGAGTTTCTCGAACAGCAGTAGTTTTCGAAAAAATATGATATAATATCTCCGAGGTGAGGCATCACATTACAATCTTGGGAGGTTTTATCTGATGAAACTCTACTTCTGTGGCTCCGTCCGCGGCGACGCCAATCATAAGGAATTTTACAAACAAATCATTCCGTGGCTCGAACGCGAATATGGCGAGGTTCTCGATAGAAGCATTATCGATGACGACCCGCTTGAACTCGGCTCAACAGTCAAGTACTCAGATGACTTAGACGAACAGGTCTTTCTATGCGATTATAACCGAATCACTAATGCCGACGTTGTTATTGCCGATATTACCGCTCCGTCGTTCGGCGTTGGGGCTGANNTCGCTCGGCGTTGGGGCTGAAATCATCATCGCGGTAAAAATCTTGCGCAAACCGCTACTCGCCATATACAAAGAGGGTACTACCACCTCCGAGTACATCAAAGGCGCAGTCAAAGTTCACGGCGGTATAATCTCGGCATACCTAGATACCGATGACGCCAAGCGCGTTGTCCGCCATTTTTTAGGCGAGTGAGACCTCCTGTAATTACAGGCAACGGCCGGCCCAACCTGGGTCGGCCATTAAAAATGACTCCAGTTTTCCAACAGGAGTCATTTTTTACGCAACAAGAAGATTATTTCACAATCTTCGTCACCACACCAGCACCAACTGTCTTGCCGCCCTCGCGGATAGCAAANNACCGTGCGGCCGCCCTCGCGGATAGCAAAGTTATCGCCATCGTTCATAGCAATCGGAGCCACCAACTTGACCTTAATTGTCACATCGGTGTCGCCCGGCATCACGATTTCCTTGCCACCGTCCAGTTCAACTTCGCCAGTCACGTCGGTAGTGCGGAAGAAGAACTGCGGCTTATAGCCCTTGGCAAACGGCGTGTGTCGTCCGCCTTCCTCTTTCTTCAAGATATACACCTTGGCCTCAAACTCAGTGTGCGGAGTAATCGTACCCGGTTTGGCAATCACCTGACCGCGCTCAATAGCCTCGCGCTCAATACCGCGCAGCAACAACCCAGCGTTGTCGCCAGCCTGACCCTTGTCGAGATCTTTGTGAAATGCCTGAACGCCAGTGACGACAGTCTTTTGCGTGTCTTTCAAACCGACAATTTCCACTTCGTCGTTCACATTCACGATACCTTGTTCAATCCTACCAGTAGCAACCGTGCCACGGCCCGGAATCGAAAACACGTCTTCAATCGGCATCAAGAACGGTTTGTCCAGTTCGCGTGCCGGTTCGTCGATATATTCGTCAACCGCTGTGACGAGTTCCATAATCGCATCCTCTGCAGCAGCATCTCCATCAAGCGCCTTAGTGGCCGAACCCTTGATAATCGGAGCATTTCGGTCGTAGCCGTTTTTCTCCAGCATATCGCGGATGTCTTCTTCGACCAGCTCTACCAGCTCTGGGTCAGCCAAGTCCATCTTGTTCAAAAACACAATAATCTTCGGCACGTTCACCTGGTGCGCCAATAGCACGTGCTCGCGAGTCTGCGGCAGCGGACCATCGTTCGCAGCCACCACCAAGATCGCACCATCAATCTGTGCAGCGCCCGTAATCATGTTCTTTACATAGTCGGCGTGACCCGGCATGTCAACGTGGGCATAGTGCCGCTTTGGTGATTCATATTCCTGGTGAGAAGTCGCAATGGTGATACCGCGAGCCTTTTCCTCTGGCGCGTTGTCGATTTGATTATAATCAACAGCCTTGTTTACGTCACTTGGTAGTTTCTTCGACAATACATGCGTAATCGCAGCAGTCAAAGTGGTCTTGCCGTGGTCGACGTGNNTTGCCGTGGTCAACGTGGCCCATCGTGCCAACGTTCACATGCGGCTTGCTTCGGTCAAAATTTGCCATTTTTACTCCTTAACTTTTTATCATAAAACTTATTATGCAGCTATTATACAGACTACTTTTGCTTTTGTAAAGAGCCAAAACGAGCTATTTTTTGCGGTTTTCAAAAAAGCCACAACCACCTATTGACTTTTTTTTTCGATTTGCTATAATAGAGCTACAAATTCAGACGAAGAGGGACTCGTATGGAGAGATACCTGAGAGCGCCCTCTTCATTTTTTAGTGCTCAATTCCAGATACCTTCTTACTTCGGTCGTGTATAGACGCACCTTATGCTCGGCCGCAACCTCATTGTAAAGCGAAGATCTGAAGGGGCTCGGGAACATGATGGCCCTTAACTTTTTATCGGTAATCAATCTAGTCACCATCTTCTTATAATCTCCATCGCCGGAAACTATAACCACTTTTCCATCAATCTTTTTACGATAAACGGCGTCCATAACAGCAAAAACTATGTCTGTGTCAACATTACCTTTTTTCTTGCCTTTCGCTAATTTCGCATGTTCGCGAAAAACCAAGGAATAGCCTACTTCTCTGACGAATTTGTACATTTTTTCGTACGCTTTATCGTATGCACCAAAAAAGTAAAATGCCCTCCGGACACCATACTTTTCCCTTAAAAACACCCGAAACTTACGCAGGTCAATCTTCCACGGCTTTGCCGCATTCGAAGTACCCTGCGTAAGATTCTGCGCATCGATAAATGCCAAGTTCTTCATTATCAACTGGGCTTCTACTTCTCTCCCGAGCTGCGCTTGGCGATAATCTCCTCCGCAATATTCGGCGGCACTTCCTCGTACTGCGACAACTCCATCGTGGAAGCCGCCCGCCCCTGCGACATCGAGCGCAGGTCGCTAGTATAGCCAAACATGCTAGACAGCGGCACAAAAGCCCTAATCAACTTAGCGCCACCATTCAAGTCCTCCATCGTCTCGATTCTACCCCGGCGCGAGTTTAAGTCGCCAATAATATCACCCATGAACTCCTCGGGAGTGGTCACCTCTACGTGCATAACCGGCTCCAAAATCACCGGTCGAGCTTTCTTTACGCCCTCGCGGGTCGCCAAGGCGCCAGCCAGATGGAATGCTAGCTCCGAAGAGTCCACCTCGTGATACGAACCATCGTATAGCGTTGCCTTTACATCGACCACCGGATACCCAGCGATCACACCGCCGCTCAAAGTCTCTTTAACACCTTCCATCACTGGCTTGCGGTATTCTTGCGGCACCACACCGCCCTTGATCATATCCACAAACTCAAAGCCCTTACCCGGCTCATTCGGTTCAAATTTGACCCAAACATCACCATACTGGCCGCGGCCACCGGATTGCTTGATATGTTTACCCTGCGCTTCGGAAGTCCCGCGAATCGTTTCCCGGAACGCCACCTGCGGCTCGCCAACATTAGCTTCGACATTAAACTCTCGCTTCATTCTGTCTACATAAATCTCCAGATGTAGCTCGCCCATGCCGCTCATAATCGTTTGCCCGGTTTCTTCATCCGTTTTCACCCGCAAAGTCGGGTCTTCTGCCATCAAATGGCTCAGTGCAATACCCATTTTTTCTTGGTCGGCCTTAGTCTTTGGCTCGATCGCCACCGACACCGGTGGGTCCGGAAAATCAATGTTTTCCAGCAAAATCGGGTGAGCCGGATCGCAAATCGTCGTCCCGGTCGTAGTGTCCTTCAACCCTACCACCGCCGCGATATCGCCCGCCATAATCTCCTGAATATCTTCACGCTTATCCGCAAACATTCGCACCAATCGCCCAACTCGTTCCTTGTTGCCAGTTGTCGCATTCAATATATACGATCCAGCCGATAGCTTACCGGAATAAACCCGGATAAAGATCAGCTTACCCACAAACGGGTCGGTAGCGATTTTGAACGCCAAAGCTGCCAAGGGTTCGCTGTTGTCAGCTTTTCGTATCACTTCGTCACCAGTTTTCGGGTTCACGCCAACCGTTTGGCCCAAATCTCGGTCCAATGGGCTCGGCAGATAGTCCACCACCAGGTCCAAAACTTTTTCCACAATCACGCCACGGCCGTCGCCACCAGTCACCAAGTAGAAATCTCCGTCCATAATTCGCTTGCGCAGCGCAGCCTTCAGTTCCGGCACGGTAATCGCCTCTTCGCCCTCACTAAAGAACTTGTCCATCAGTTTTTCATCGGCCTGCACCGCTTCTTCCACCAACATCGAGCGGGCATTCTTGGCTTTTTCCAGCATATCTGCCGGAATCTCGCCCTGCACCAACTCTTTGTCTGCGTATTCTTTATACGTGTAGGCCTTCATATCCACCAAGTCCACCACTCCGCAGATGTCTTTTTCAAAACCAATCGGCAGGTGAATCGCCACCGCATTTTTGCTCAGCCGCTTGTGAATCGAATCCAAAGACTTATAAAAATCACCGCCAATCTGGTTAATCTTGTTAATAAAGCAAATCCGTGGCACACCGTATTTATTCGCCTGCCGCCAAACCGTCTCGGACTGGGCCTCCACGCCCATCTTGCCGTCAAAAACCGTCACCGCCCCATCCAAAACCCGCAAACTTCGCTCCACCTCTGCGGTGAAGTCGATATGCCCGGGCGTGTCAATAATGTTGATCTTGCAACCCTTCCAATGCGCCGTAACGGCCGCAGAAGTAATTGTAATCCCCCGCTCCTTTTCCTGCTCCATCCAGTCCGTTGTGGCGCCGCCATCGTCGCCCTTTACCAAACTAATCTTGTGCTTCAACCCCGTGCGATACAAAATCGCCTCCGAAGTCGTAGTTTTCCCCGCGTCAATATGGGCAATAATCCCAATATTCCGCAAATTCTCTAACTTTGTCTCTTGTTCAGACATATGCCTCCATTTTCAATATAATATATAAATTAAGATCGTGCGAAGTGCGCAAAAGCCCTGTTCGCCTCTGCCATCCGGTGCGTATCTTCCTTCTTCTTGAACGCCGAACCAGTCTGGTTATACGCATCAATAATCTCCAAACTCAACCGCTCCTGATACGGCATCCCGCTCCGCGCCCGCGCCGCCGCTACCAGCCACGTAAAGGCAAAATGTAGTTGCCGGTGGCCAGCAATCGGAAACGGAATCTGGTAGTTTGCACCACCAACCCGGCGCGACTTCACCTCAAAACTCGGGCTAACATTGCGCAAAGCCTGCTCAAAAACCGCCACCGGATCCTCCGACTTCAGTTTCTTAGCCGCGTTTTCGATCGCAAAATACACCGTCTTTTCCGCCAATTGCTTCTTGCCATCCAGCATGGATTTGTTAATCAACCGCTGAATCAAAATGTTCTGGTACCGGCGGTCTGGACTGACCTGCCGCTGCAATGATTTAGTCACTTTTCTTGGCATAAACTACTTACTCGCTTTCTTGGTGCCGTATTTGCTGCGGCCTTGTTTGCGGCCCTGGACGCCCTGGAAGTCGAGCGCACCCCGGACAATATGATAACGCACACCCGGCAAGTCCGGCACGCGACCCCCGCGCACCAATACCACGGCATGCTCCTGCAGGTTGTGGCCCTCGCCACCAATATATGCCCACACCTCTTGGTTATTAGTCAAGCGCACCCGCGCTACCTTGCGCAACGCCGAATTCGGTTTTTTGGGCGTCTTGGTTGTCACTTTTATGCACACCCCGCGCTTGAGCGGCGCATTTTGTTTATAATATCGCGTTTTTAGCGTATTGCTAATCGTCCCCAATGCTGGGCTCTTGCTCTTTGAGCCAGCCACTTTCCGGGGTCGGCGAACTAATTGATTAATAGTTGGCACTTTCTTAAACACTCCTTAATTATCTTATGGTTATATAACTCTTCCACTTAGTCAGTCAAGGCCCGGCAGCACCCGAGACAATCAACCAAACGAAACTCTTACCCTATTTTATCGCACCAGGCCAAAAAAGTCAAGTCAAAAAATACCCCCGGCAATTTCTGCCAGGGGTTTATTTATTCGCCGCTTTTCAACTGTAATACCTCCTGCTACGAGGTACCGCTTTCGTCGGCTTATACTGCGGCAACGCCGGTGTCAGCTCAAACACATTCCAGCCGCTGCCATCAGTTCCCTTGAACTCAACCATACCGACAACTCGGCTCAGATGTCGCATTTTCGGGTTGATAAGTGTCCAACGTTCGGGTTTATCGGTGTTAGTTTCGGACCACCATTCTAGATAACTCGGTATCGAGTAGATCTTTGTTTCGGCTTCTTCGGACGAATATACACAAACAATCGCATTCCTCCTCGCCCAATGCGTCACGCTGGCGGCATAAAACGTGGCTTGTTCGTCAGTGCAACCCGACGGAATCGATACCACCAACCTATTCGGCCAGCGTGTCAGGTTCATCGGTTTTTCCGGTCTAACCACAGTCTTCATTCCCGTCATTTCAATCAACTCCTTACATCACTTGCCGCCAAACCCTCTAGGCCGCGGCCCGTTGGAACGCCCGTCATCTTCGTCTTCGCTAGGGTCGTCGCTGTCAGAACTTGCATCGGGCAGTACAATCGGCTCATCTGCCTCGCCTGCCTCATCCTTCTCTCTCTGCTGCTTGATTACGACCTCATAGCAAAACTTAAGCACCGGACGCAGCAAGCCCAACCCCACCAACTTCACGGCCGCCCACATCAAATATGGCCAAACCCCGAACGCATAGGCGTAAACCAGCCAAAACCAGCTGTTGCAGATTAATGCGAGCAGCAAGACTATCGTCGTAACCCGGTCTCCACCAGGTATCTTGGTTCTACGTGACTTGATAGCAGCGACCACATGAAGAGTCGAAATTACTACTACGCTCAAATCATACACCAGCAACGTTAGACCCACGGTATTGGCCAGCAAAACCAAAAAAAGCGTCAATGCAACCTCGGACGCAAGTGCGACCATCGTTTTCCTGAGCCCCGCATCGGTCGTCTTGTATTCTTCCCACGTTGCTCGCTCATCCAGCTCTGGCTTTCTTCTGCCCAGTATCATAGCCAGGCTGGTCAGTATCGGCGTCAGAAAGCCGCACAGACCGATTAGAAATGCGCCAGAATACTGTGCGTCAACTACCCCCTGTACCAAGTTACCGGTGAGCTCCACCATCAACTTGACTGTCGCAAAATACGTTGCCAGCGCACCAATTGCTAACGCCAGAGTCACCCGAAAGTCCATTTTCTTCATAATCGCACAACCTCCTCATTTTCATGGTTGTTCATCCCACTTTTTAATATGCTAGCCCTTCGCTTCTAGCGCACTCGGCGCGAGCCGGGCTCAAAAGGGCAAAACCGCCCCAATACCCTATTATAGCACACATGCTCACAAAAGTCAACTGCCGCCTCGGTATGTGCTGGAAAATAGCCCCGGGCAAATACTTACAGATACAGAATCGCCATATGCTATAATTACCATCATGAAAAAACCCAAACACCCAGCCAAAATCGCCGAATTCACCCCCAAAACCTGCTGGGTGGGCGAGCAAGCCAAGATCATCTACGCCTCCGAAGTAGAAGCCGAACTAGCCGCCCGGGTCGCCGAGTACCAACACCATCTGCCCGCGAGCTCGCTCAAAATCTACTCCTGCCCCTACGGCAACCACTTCCACCTTTCGCGGGCCGAAAACCAAGGCGTAAAATCAGGCCCCGGATAACGCGGGGCCTTTCCTGTGGGAGGTTTTTCACGCCTTACCCACCAGAGCGTCAATCTCGCTCTGAATGTTCCGGCGAGCCTGCAGCTCGTATCTGTCAACAAACCACGGCAAGCTGTAAATGCAGTCGCGATCCAAGAATCTTTGCAAAACCGCCACGCGACCTTTCGCATATTCACTGTCCGAAAAGTCCTGAAACTCCTGCCGTATCTGCCGCGCGTAGCGCTGGTAGGCCTCGGGCTTCTCGCCTAAAATCGCCAGATCGACGTTCGCCACCAGCTCCATCGTCAGCCGCATCACCGCATGTCGGTCCTCATCAATTTCATGCCTATGCTCAGTAGCGAGGATTGATTCTCTGAGCACGCTCTCAAATGTCTGGTAGAAATACGGCCGGTCTTCGAAATCCGATGCGTTTCTTTCTGCCGCGGCAATATTCACAAAGGCCACAAGGGCTGCTATCGCACTTTTGGATTCATTGTCTCGGGCGTGCGGATCATACACCGCATCGTGATAAAAAATAGCAAATCTCGCAACGTCCCTCGTTAGTTTATCGGCCTCGTTGGCAGCAAGGTATTCGTCAACCACCTCCAGCCCGTGAATGATATGCTGAGCGTTGTGATAGCACCTATTTGGTCCAGCGGTATAGGCCGCAACCAACTCGTCTATATACTCCGCTGGAGCCGTCAGTCCCATGTCGACCATCAGCTCATCCCACTTCCGTCGCATCATAATGCCGGCCAGTGCCGTCACCGAAGCTTCTGGCACAAAACACCGCACCTTGTCCATCCAACCCCGCGGTCCAAATACTTTCTTTACCGTGCTCGAACTAATCACGCCGAGCTCCGGTGGCGTAGGTATAAACACCGTTTCTATCTCTGGATTAGTGCTTCGGTTAACATTGGCAAGTTTCGTTTCAGATTCGTAGTCAACTACGTCTCGCAAACCGCGTACCAAAACGCTTGCCCCGATTTGATGCGCATAGTCCGTCACATACCCGTCGCATAGCGCATGTGCTTCGACTAAATAACCCTCTTTACTTAGGTCTTCAGCGACACAGCTCGCCACTAACAAACGTTCGTTTTGGTTGAACATGTAGTTTTTTGCAGGATCGTTGGCCACCAGGAGAATAACGATATCGAAGCACCTTGCCGCTTTCCTAGCAACTTCCAGGTGCCCGTTGGTGAACAAGTCGAATGATCCGGAATACACCGCAATGGTATGCTCTCCGTTTGACATGGTTTTCACCTATCCTTCCCTAAGATTTTTTGGACGACGCCAATGACTCTTGATTCCAATTTGGCCAAGTCTATGCTCGAATTGAAAATGATGTAGTCTGACTTGGCTAACTTGCCGCACTGCGGCGACTGCGCCTCGATTCGCCACGATATAACCATGTGCTTGCAAGATCTGACACACAGCGCTCTTTCCGCTACCGATATTGCCCGTAACTGCAACTCTGACCTGCTTCTTGACCTCAGTTTCCTGTCACATCTGTAAAACCTCCTTAGATATAAAAGTGCACTTCAACAACTTCTGCAAACGACGCCTATATTGTATCACAGAAACGCGCCCTTGTCAAAACCCAGTTGACGAAATACGGATTGTGTGATATGCTTATATAAACGCACTTCGGTGCGAACTATCATCCGAGCGGGTTTTTACAGGATTCTACTCTAGTTTGTTATCTCGACAAAATCAACACCATGTAGCCGCGCAGGTTGATACTAACCGCACCGCCCTCATCTGTCTGCAGCACATCAATCTTCGTTTCCCGGGACTCCTTGACATACCCCGGCCAGCTACTGTTAAACCGCGCCCGCCACGCTCCGCCAAACGGCAAAACCACCCGATAATCCGCGATGTAGGTGTTAGTAAAATTGACAATCACCAGAATCTCGTTGTCTTGCTCGTCCGTACGGCGGTAACCCAACACCCGGTTTTGGTCATTGCGGTGAAAAATACTGATTTGATTGCTGGTTAGCCCACCCGTATCGCCATACGTGTTCAATCTCAATGCCAACAAATGTTTGTTTGCATCCACCACTCCGGCAAATCGCTCCGCTTTCCCCCAATCCAGCTCCCGCCAAGAGTTAAAATCTCCGCCCTGCATAAATTCCTGCCCCTGCAGAAGCATCGGGATGCCCGGCGCTGTCAAGGCCACCGCCGAAGCCAAAATGGAAGCCTTTTGCGCCGCCGCACTATTGTCGTCCACCTCCGCCTTGCCATCTCTATCAGTAATCCGATCCGAACCATTGCCAGCCGAATCGTGCGAGTCGGCAAAAATCACCTTTTGCATTGCGTCACCGTTAAAAGCCAAAAATAGGCTATAACAAACATCGCCCAAGGCCCGCGGCGACCCCGGCTCGGCCACATCCCCATAGTCGCTCTCGCCCAACGCCCGCCGCAAGCAATGCGGCAGCGATAGGTCCCACTGTGCATCAAATCCGCAACCACCATCACAAACTAGCTTTGTCAAGTATTCATTTCCGCCAAAATCTTCTGCAATAACTAGAGCCTGCGGGTTAATCTCGTGCGCCAATTCGGTAATACTGCCCATTAGCGACCAGCCATCACCAATATCACCTGCCGGGTCGTTGTTCAGCCCGTTTTTATTGCGCATAGAAATAGTCGAATCCAGCCTAAACCCATCGATATGGTAGTCAACCAGCCACATCTTGATATTATCCAGAATAAACTGCCGCACTTCTGATCGCCCGTAATCGGGGCGCAATCCGCCCCATCGAGTCTCCGCCCGGTCACCACCGTAAAAATAAATCCCGCCGGAGTTATTATCGCTCCAGCCGTCAAACTGCCACAGATACTTGCCGTCCAAGTGGTTATAGACCACATCCAGGATCACACCCAATCCGCACCGATGGCACTGTTTGACAAATTCCAACAGCCCTTGTCTGCCACCATACAGGCTTTCGACCGCATAGATACTATTCGGTGAATAACCCCAGCCGAACCCTTTGTCCATACTGGTGATCGGCATCAGCTCAATAGTTGTCACGCCCAAGCTTTTTACATGGTCCAGTTTCTCTATCGCATCATGAAATGTGCCGGTTGTCGCCTTGTCAACCCTGTTAAATGTGCCGATGTGCATTTCGTAAGTCACCATCTTGTTTTTCGGCGGCGGTGCATATGAATCACCGCCCCAATCAAAATCCATGTCCGGCACCACTGATATGCCGTCGGCCGATTCGGTCATCTGCATGGCTCTAGGGTCATTGCGCAGCAATCTCTCGCCCGATCCGGTATGAATCACGTACTGGTACGTCGCGCCGGGCGCCACGTCCGCCACCTTCGCGCTCCAATAGCCATCGCCTTCGCTCGCCAGCGGCGTCTCTTGCCACGCGTTAAAATCGCCAACCAGCCCAACAGATGCGGCGTTCGGCGCCCACACCCGAAAAGACGCCAACTTTCCTCGAAAACTTAGCCCAACACCTTTCTTAAATATCTCGTTTTTTATCGCCATATCCTTCAATTCCCACCACGGTCCTTCCACTTGGCTGGGTCGGTAGGATTCGAACCTACGAATGTCGGGACCAAAACCCGGNNTGCCTTACCACTTGGCGACGACCCATCGTCCCACCAATCATACCATAACAGCATGCTTTACGGAAGTGTTGACTTTTTATACTCTGCATGCTACAGTTAAACTAGTGGTGGATGTATATTAAAAATCAGAAAGGAAGTGCTAGGCAATGTCAGAATTGTCAGTTCAACAGATTGTCGAGAGCATCCAGAAAGAGCTCGGGCTGGTTAAAAACACTGGGATCTTTTACGCGAACCAAGCAGCCGAACACAAGATCCTTGATGAGCAACGCCGCAAAACGGATGTCTGGAGCGCGGCGCTCCGCATATCCGCGCAAATCTTGACGACGATGAAGGCAACCGTAAGCAACAGCATGTTTCTAAAGCCAGAAGAGACCATGACGCCTGACTGGAACCAACGACTTCAAAAGCACGATTATCGACAAGTGCTGGCTGAAGTCGCACGGCTAACGGGGCTGTCGATAGTATCGGCGTCCAGACAAAGTAGCGACATCGTCAAAATCGATACCACTCGGGTCGGCATAACCGACGCCGGCCTTAACCTCGGCGATGCTCCTTTTGAAAAGCTTTTCGCCCAAAGCGCTGAAAACAAACGCCTCTGGGACGAAAATCTCCAGACTATCGCTGACGAGTTCCTACAACAGGTCATCCAGGGTTTCAACCAGCTGGAGCATAAGTGCTTCGGCCTGTCTCTGCACGTATTAATAATGCTGGGCGGCGAAGATCCGCCCACCGTCTTCTTTCAGCTCGGCGGTCGTCAATTTCACTATTCCGGCCTCCGAAAAGAGCAGATCGATCAGATAACCTCGCTCGTCAACAGCAAGATTGCTGGCGGCCGAGTGACTATTATTAAAGATGCCACTCGGGAAGGCAAGTTAGCCGTATGTCTAGATTCGATAACAAACTATGTGGCTGATCCTGTTTTCGACTACAGAGCAATTCGACATCTCTATAACAATACCGTGTCGCCGGAATTGCAAGTCATCGTTGACGAGGTCATTGCCAACACCCAGCCATACAGCAAAGATGCCCAGTTGCTCGACACAAAAACTCCACGTGCGCTGGTATATCCGCTAAAAATCACGAAGGGCAACCCGCACGAGACTTTCGCCGACAAACTCTACGCCAGATTGCGTAGCTGCGATGACTTCAAAAACGCAATTATGAACGGCCTAACCGCCAAATTTCCAGGGATAACGATCACGCGTTTTTGGCGTTCTGACGACGCAAAACCTCTGGGCTTTCCGTACATCGGCTTCCGCTATGGATTTGATGAAGAAAGCTGTGGCAGCTCCGCTTTCTTTGCGCAGCAAACTGCGTTAGAGCGGAGAGTCTCCGATATCAAATCATCCCAGCTTGACTTGATCGCCGCCCAGGTCCTGAAGTTCATCGTTCTTAATACGGCAAATCTGATTCGAAATGGCCTGTTTGACCTATTCGTGGGCGATATAAACGAATGTGACGATATTTCTGGCACTGCCACCATTAGGTTATCGCCCGGTACCTTAATGATCCAGCTTGGCGAACCTTTTGCCAAAATCACCCTAGATCTGGCACTTGTCCAAGACATGGAGTACTTGGATGAGGTAGCCAAACGCGCCATGGAACTCTCAGAAGGCCTATTTAGCGCCAAGTTCACGAACGACATCGCCTATGACATAGGCTACACCGCACCCCTGCACGTTTCCTACGGCTTNNCGGTAATCTGCTAGCAGCCGATTAAATACACCTCTCGCCCACGAAAGGCAGCACATTACTCAACCACCGCTCGGGACCAAGCCCGGGCGGTTTTCACATCTGTATAATCCATTTTGACATTGACTTTTTATGCCGGCTGTGCTACAATAGAAGTTCGGGATGGGTGTATGTTAAAAAATCATAGAGAGGATGTGTATGTCAGGTGACAGCAAAGAAACCAACGAAGCAGGAGCGTCTTGCACAAATGCGCGCCAAAGTGCACAGTTGCGTTGAAAAGCGGGACAAAAGAGAAGCCAGCAAAAAGAGAGATGCCGAGATTTCCTGGAACGTCCGGGTTTCGAGTATCATCCGCAAAGCCTTGGGCGAAGTGACAAAAAGAGCCTGCAACCAAATCGGCCTAGACCCCGTGGAGCGGGTGTATATCGACCATTGGGCAGGCTGGAGCGATGGCAGCAACGAAGCCACTCGGATTCTCGCCGAGGTCAAGCGTCGCACTGGCGTAGAGATGAGGGCCGATGAAGACAAGAATTATATCAACGTGGTTATCCCGCCCGGGGGTTGGGCACCGCCGGAAGACAACCAGCTGCTCCGCGAGTTTAGTGAGGCATTGATTGAAGACGACAATCGCACCAAGCTTTGGTCCAAGTTTCTGCCCCAACTCGCCGACAGTCTGTTCACGCAGATTCGCACGGAGTTCAATCAGCGGCGTGACAAGTTTTACGGTATCGACGATAAAATCACGCTAATGCGGCTGGGTAATAATTACTCAAGCGAGCGGAGAGAGTTCAAGTTCTTCAACCTAGCAATCCTCTACTCTAACCTCCGCCAGTCCCAGATTGACGAGATCACCGAGGCCATCAATGCGCAGATTTCTGGCGGCTCCGTCGCCATCGCGAGAAGTGATATCAGTAAGGATGAACTTATCATCCACCTACTCAGGACTCCAGAAAAAGTAGACGCCGAGGCCAAACCGTTCTGGGGCTATGGCGAAATCTGCGCCGAGTATGACGGCACAACGCCAGAGTTGCAAGAGCTGTTCAACCAAATCGCCGCAGCTACCGTACCCTACGACACTGAAGAACAAATTAACAGGCTTACGCCTGAACGTAAACTGTTGTACATGGTCACAGACGACAGAGGCGACTCTTACTCAGAACAAGAGTGGCAGAAATGGCACGACTGCCTGGAGCGCGGCAATCACCGCGAGCAATTGCGTAGGGCTGTCGAGAAGAACTTTCCCGGTATCCAGATAACCAATGTTCAAGTTCTGCGCGAAAGCTCAAAGTGGGCTTCCATGCGCGGCTGTGCCAGTGGCACACGCCACTACAACCAACGAATCGAGTTTTATTATGAAATTACCGACCCCGCAAGCAGCTCGGAACTCATCGCCAATCAATTGGACGCCGAGCATCTAATCAAGCACTTCCGCTGGCGCCTATACCGCTATGTTGCCGCCGTCATTGCCGAACGTATGCTCACAAAGGCCGAAGAAGCAGCCAGCAAAGGCAAGCTCGACGAGCTGGTCGGCAACGACAGTTGGCGAGGTGGCATGCTGACCAACGAAAACGGTTGCAAGGACCTGATTGTTGAGCTGAAGGGCCGATTTACCGGCTACTCGATTGACCTCGGCAAAGTGCCCTACCAAGCATGGCTGGACTGCATTGCGGCCGAAATCAAGCGCGGTACTAAGGGCCTGATAACATCCGAGTTCTCTGACAAAAGCGGCAGCTTTAGTGACCGGACTTACAAATACGCTCGCTTCTGGCTGTACGACTAACGCACCTTCTGTTCATGTCAACCGTCCGGGTTTTTACTACTCGGGCGGTTTTTCTTGCGCGCGGGCCTATAGGCGATTGACCAACAAGCGGTTGTTTGGTATAGTAAGCAGCAGAGGAGCCGGGAAATGGCAACGATCTTGCGGCTTTTAGCATATATTAAAATGGGGGTGAAACAATGTGCCACGGAAAAATGGAAACGGCCGAGCCCGTTTTGTCGAAGCTATCGAGGGGCTAAAAGACGAAATTTGGTATTTCGATGCGCAAGTTCAGATGGGATGGCGAATAGACGCTATGCTTATTGAACGCGGAGAGGTTAGCGACGAGCTGGTTCACCACAGAGTAAAGAAATACAGCAACGATCACCATTGCCTGTTCTACGAAGACGAGTATAGTCAGTCATTTTGGTGCAACAGATTGCGCACCCACTTCCAGATGCGGCTACTTCTTGACGATCATAGTGAGCTGCATAAGTATAATGACGCCCTGCACCTGCCTCGTCTGCCGGAACATGTGGCCGAGTATGCTTGCAAGATGCTCAGGGCGGGTCGGAAAAGTGGCAGTCGAGATATCCGAAGACTCGTTCTTGTTCTAGCCGATTTTTTGAGGGCTTACGAAAGCCTCGACCCAGATTCGCCGACCTATGTCGAAGATTGTTTTGATCAGGAAATCATCAAGGAGGTCATCCTAAGGTTATGTATCCAGGCTGAGTTTCTGGAGCAAAAAGGGTATCTTTTACCGCTAGAAATCGATGCATCGGGCTATTATCACAACAGTTATTCACATGGTTCAAGCATCAGCGCTATTGACTTATCTGCGACCATGTGATACAATGGTGTTATGGGGTCGAATTGCATGTCTTGACAAGCAAAATAAGCTCCGCATATTACAAATAAGGATGGTGCAAAGAAATGTCAATTTTCGCAAGATTTTCTGGTATGTCCGCAGCGAAGCGCTGGACGCTGATTGCTCTGACCGCAGCCGCAGTTGTTGGGCTGATTTTCCTGGTCGGGTTTGTGGCTTATAGGCTTGACCCAACACCGGTGGCGTTGCGCTCGTGGCACAAGGGTCCAGAACGCACAGTCGCTTCAGTCGCTTACGACTGGGCGCTGGAAAAAGCCACCGCCGAGTTTGGCCTGACCGCAGACGAGGTAGAGGCGCTGGAATCTACCGAGATTCCAGAGTTTTACACAACCCCCGGGAACATGAGTGACGGCGTGCATCAAATCATCGCCGTCAGAGCTCGCTTGTATCGGATCCTAACCTCTCTGGTTGCGGAAATCCGTGGCAATTCTCCCGATGGTCTGGATGCCTGGTGGGGCACTCAACTAACCAAGTCCATGTTGGACGTGATTGAAGCCGGCGCCGCTTGCGATGCCGCTCGAGAGCTCAGCCGGGGCGGCCAAAGGGAACGCGTGCAATACGTGCAGTCCGGCGACATGAATCTGCAGATGCAGATCAACCGGATTNNTTGTCGGACAGGACCTCCTCGGCAGAAAGCGTGCCTACTTGGCCGCCAGCATCTTGCAGGCCTTTGATGGCAACACCGACCAGCCCGACAAGAATGCACTGGCGCAGGAGTTGGCCAACCATGGCCCCGGCCAATATGGGTTCCAGAACTTCTTGCGGCCCAGCTTTGCGCTAGCTAACGCACTCGACGCCATCAATAGTGGCGATTCCGCGTACATCACCGCAGCCTGCGACGACTTACAGGTCGCGTACGCCGAAATCGCACCGGACCGCATGGGTCGAGTTGAGAATTGGCTAGAACTAATTCGCCAAGGATGGCAAACCGCCATATGAGTACTTTACCAAACCAAACCCCCTTTCACGGATGAAAGGGGGTTTAGAATTGCGTGCTATGTTTTCCGCCACACGTGCTTTCTCGGTACGCTCCTCACGGCCGTCGTCACGGC
>DBCV01000011.1:0-185 GCA_002293245.1 Candidatus Saccharibacteria bacterium UBA949
GTGCCGCATTTCGGTATAGATTTAGTTGAACCAAGTGACCGTTTTACCGCAGCCGACTTTAAGGAATATGCAGTTCGAAAAATAGCAGATATTAAGAACCGTGGACACGTTCCATTTTTGGTTGGCGGTAGTGGCTTATATGTGGATTCTGTTATTTACGACTACCAATTTGGTTCCGCCGCCGA
>DBCV01000011.1:212-8086 GCA_002293245.1 Candidatus Saccharibacteria bacterium UBA949
CAACATACCTCTGCCAGAAAACAGCACAAATAGGCGCTCTTTAATACGTGCGATTGAAAGCGGTGGTTTGCGCAGCGTTGATCGGATAGAATGTTGTAAAAAACACAACACCCCATCCAATAAGTTCGTAGTGATCGGCATCAAGGTTGATAAAGATGAACTACGCGCTCGCATAGAAGAGCGGGCCGAACAAATGTTTTCAGACGGCGTCGTCGTCGAGACCAAATATCTAGTTGGAAAATATGGCTGGGGCGGCGAGGCGATGAAATCCAACATTTATCCCATAGCCTGGGAATGGATAGAAGGCAGAATTACTCGCGAGGAAGCCGTCCAGCAATTCATCGCCGACGACTGGCATCTCGCCAAACGCCAACTCACCTGGTTTAAGCGCAACCCGAGCATAATCTGGCTCGAACGTGACGAAGCGGGAGAGTTTATTGAGGGATTATTCAGATAATGTATCTTACCCACCCGCAGTTTTCCCTAATCGTGTTTGAGCGCAGCGAGTCCTGAAATAACCATATTAGAGATGNNGTAAAAACTACAACTCTGGCGATAAACTGATGGGGGAAGTGCGGGTGGAGCAGATGATGTATACTTGTATAAAAAAATGTGATACACTTGTATCAAGATGGATAAAAAAAGTGAACCGCAAACACAATTTGAGAAACTTTTCGGCAGCAAGACGCGCGCGAAATTACTCAAGCTTTTTTTTAATGACCCAGATAAATCCTATTATGTGCGCGAAATATCGCGAGAAATAAACGAACAAATTAACTCCGTTCGGCGCGAATTAAAAAATCTAGAGGAACTAGGCTTGATTAAGGGCGGGGAACAGAACAATAAAATATACTTCAGCGCCAACAAACTGTATAAATTTTGTGATGCCTTCGTAGAAATCTTTACCAACCGTCCCGGTAGTAGCGCCGCCGGCAAATCGCGCACGAGTTGGTGGGAGTTAACACTCAAACCCATTCGGCCTCTGGTCCGCGCTTTACTGGTCGTAAGCCGAGTCAGGATGGGGGATCCGGGCATTGATCTTCTCATCGTAGGTGACAATTCTGGCGGGCAGTTGACGGAATGGGCAGCTTCAGTTGAAAAGCGCCAGGGCAGGGAGCTGAAATATGTTATAATGACTGCAGAAGATTTTCGCTACCGGGCCAATGTGAAAGATAAATTCATGAGCGATATTTTGGACAGTGGCCCTATGGTCGTGATTGATGATGAAAAAGTTCTGGCTAAAAGATAAAGGAGACACTAAAAATGTTTGAGATTGAGTACAAGGGCGGAAACGCAGTGGAATTGGCAACAAAAAACGTGACAATAGTTTTTGACCCCAAACGGTCGCTCGTTGGTTTACGAGATATAATTGTGAACGGTGGTGTAGAAGTTGGCACGGAAAAACGCTTCCTGACCGGTGCGCCAGAGTACAAACTTAACATAGACGGGCCGGGCGAATACGAGGTCTCCGATGTAGCAATTTCCGGATTTCAGATTTCTCGCCAATTGGACGATCCCAGCAAATCGATAGCCGAAGGTACTTTTTACACAGTTGACGTTGACGGTACCCGTGTTGCAGTCCTTGGAAATATCGAGAATAGCTTGAGCGAAGAGCAACTAGACGAGCTGGGAGCTGTTCACATTCTGGTCATACCCGTTGGAGGCAACGGCTATTCGCCCGATGCCGAGATAGCAGCCAACCTAGTTAAGGCAATTGAGCCCAAAATCGTGATTCCAGTGAGTTATGCTGACTCATCCTTGAACTATGAAGTGCCCCAGGATTCGGTGGACCTTTTTGTCCAAGCTATCAAAGCGCCAGTCAAAGAGGAAAGTAAGCTGAAGGTAAAAAATGGTCTCCTACCGGAGAGCCTAGAGATCTGGAAGTTAAAGTTGAGCATATAATGGATGCTGGCGCCCAGTAAACCGGGCGCTAGCAATCCAGACAAAAGCCTAAGAATTATGCCGCAACGGCAGCCTTCTTCGTCTCGTTTTTGAGCAAGCCCTTTTTCCGCAAGGTGCGGATAGCCGCTGTACTCAAATTAGCCTGGACCTTCTTGCCATTTATCACCAGTGTTTTCTTCTGAATGTTTGGCTTAAACGTCCGTTTTGTGCGGCGTAGCGAAAAGCTCACATTATTGCCGCTCATCTTGGTTTTTCCAGTTAATTCGCAAATTGCCATTTTATCTCGCCTTTATATATCTTTTTTACTAATAACTAGAGTCCATTTTACCCGAAGAGTTAGCAAAAGTCAAGCGCGCCCATGGGTTAAAATATGCTATAATGGATAAATGGTTGAACTGACGCAGATTTTGATAGCTTTGGGCGTTATTTTGATATCGATGACACTGCATGAAATGGCCCATGGCTGGGTAGCATATGCACTTGGTGATATGACACCAAAAGCACAAGGTCGTCTAACCCCCAACCCTCTCAAACATATTGATCCGGTCATGTCGCTGGCATTACCACTTTTGCTGGCAATTTCCGGCGGCCCCATATTTGGAGGAGCTAAACCGGTTCAAATTAACACATTAAAGCTAAAAGGCGGTGAATACGGTTTTGCCCTAGTCGCCATCGCTGGACCGCTCACTAATTTGGTCTTGGCGTACCTATCTTTTGTGCTATGGTATGTAATTAACCCGTCTGGTGATATAATCAACCAAATCTTCGCTGCCTTTGTGCAAATTAACCTAGGCTTCTTTATCTTTAACTTGATCCCAATTCCGCCCCTGGATGGTTCGCGCGTTTTGTATGCGCTAGCCCCAGAATTCATCAAACGGTTTATGGCAAAGATTGAACAGATGGGGATGTTCTTGGTCTTGATCTTAGTTATCCTATTCCAGCCGGTCCTCTCTAGCTTCATGTACACAGCTATGAGATTTTTTATCGACCTGTTCTCCAAACTTGTGGTATAATGAGGGCATCCTGGGGGTGAGGTGTAAGTAATTTTCCTTAATACTACATTTTTGGGATCTCGAGATGGCGTCACTGTGGTGACGAAATAAGAGAGATAACCCACCTGTTTTTTAAGGCAGGGGAAATTGCTGCATTGCGCCCCTCGGGATTTTTGGAGGTTTATCTATGAGACAAAGAGTGCGCGTAGTTGCTATTGTAAAAAACCAAGCGGGCGAGGTGCTGCTCCTACGTCGCAAGCGAAATGACCAGGTTGATATCGGCGTCCCGCAAGGTTTTTTGCGGGACTTTGAATTGCCCAACAGCCGAATCGAATTCGGCGAACAGCCAGAAGACGCTTTGATGAGAGTTATTGAGGACGACATCGGCATCAAAGTGAAGGATTTCCATCTGTTAGACGCGGCATCGTTTATCGACCCCCAATACGGGGAGGATGTAGCGAACATCTACCTGATTTTTGAAATACGTTTGGCGGTTGCTGGCGCTGATAGCAAAGTGAATATCGGGTTGAATAACCGCAAATACATTGAGTATCACTTCGTCAATTTCAGCCCGACAAATCCGAGCACGCAAAATCCAGGTCCGGACAATCTCGTTCCAGCAACAGAGCTGAGAATTGAAGAGTGGGCGAAGTTTGTTCTCGAAATCGCTTATGTTTTGAGGAAGAATGGCCCGGTAAGCTCTCCTTACGCGCCAGAAGACTTGTCAAGAGGCATGGACGTGGAGGTATATGTGGACGGTGCATCAAAAGGCAATCCCGGGCCTAGTGCGACTGGTTATGTGCTAATTTCGCCCACGGAAGGTGAAATTGAGCGTGGTGGTGCCTCAATCGGCCTTGGAAACAGCACAGAGGCCGAATACGAGGCTATAAAACGTGGGGTTGCCCGAGCTTCGCAACTGGGGTACAAACGAGTGCGAATCAAATCGGATGCGCTAACAATTGTAAAGCAAATTCAGGGTTCGAGCATGGTCAAAGACCGGCGATTTTGGCGCATCTATGCCGAAATCGAACGCATGACGGATGCCTTTGATAGTTTCGAGATTGTCTATATACCGCGGGAGTTGAATGCTGTCGCCGATGCAGAAGCTGGCAAAGCACTGGACGAAGCAAATCAGATGTGATACAATACCTTCATGCTTGTCGAAAGCGATTACTGGCGCTAGCCCTTGGGCTAGGCGCGAGAGGAAAGTCCGGGCAGCAAAGGATACGGCAGTGGCTAACGGCCACCAGGGGCGACCCTAGGGAAAGTGCCGCAGAAACTAGACTACCGACTCTGGTCGGAAAAGGTGAAAAGAGTGGGGTAAGAGCCCACAGTTGGCTTTGGCGACAAAGTCAAGAGGTAAACCCTGCCGGCTGCAAGGAGAACTACATGAATATGGCTATCCGCCAGTAGTTCGATCACCGCTGGAGCATGTTGGCAACATCATGCCTAGATAGATAATCGCAATAGAGTATGACTAATATCATGCTTGAACAGAACCCGGCTTATCCGACAAGCCCATACAGAAGCCCGCCTTTACCGAAGGGGAGACGGGTTTCTTTATATATCGCACAATTTAGGCTTTTACGATTGCTGAGAAAGCTGCCGGCTCGTTTACGGCCAGTTCGGCCAGAATTTTTCGGTCAAGCTCTACATTCTTTTTCTTAAGATTACTCAATAATTGACTGTAAGAAACCCCGTTTTCTCTGGCGGCATTATTGATGCGAGTAATCCACAGAGAGCGCAAATCACGCTTCTTATTCCTGCGATCACGGTAAGCATAGCGCAGGGATTTGATGACTCCCTGTTTGCCCAAGCGAAAAGACCGCCGGCGATAATGCTGCATTCCTTTTGCTGCGTTTAATATCTTCTTGTGCTTGTTCCTTGCTGGAACACCTCGTTTAACTCTCATACTCCAACTCCTGATCTTAATTTCATATTTAGTTTGCCAGCACTCCACGCTTCCGAGTGCCAATATGACGTTATTTCAACGCCAGAGCCCGTCGCATATTCTCGGCCGTTTTGCCCGTTATTTCCGCAGAGGTATGCATATTCCGCTTGCGCCCCTTACTTTTTTTGCTCAAAAAGTGGTTGCCAAAAGCCCGACCACGCAACAACTTGCCGCTTGCCGTCACTTTAATCCGCTTTGCAGCGCTTTTATTAGTTTTCATTTTAGGCATTTTATGATTTCTCCTACTTTTTCCTTATCCCCACGCTCAAGTTCCTACCGGCAAACACAGGTTTGCCCTCCAAGACAGCGGTTTCGCCTAGCATACCAGCGATCCTGTCCAGCATGACATTCCCCAGCTCCTTATGAGCCATCTCTCGTCCGCGGAACACAATCATCAGCTTGACTCGATCGCCATCATCGAGAAACTCATTGATTTTTCTGATTTTAATCTTGAGGTCATTTTCCCCAATTTTCAACCCAAGCCGTATCTGTTTTAATTCACTCGTCTTCGCATTCTTTTTCGCTTTGGCCTGCTCCTTCATCTTTTGGTATTGATACTTGCCCCAATCGATGATCTTAACGACAGGCGGATTCGCAGTAGGCGAGATCTCAACGAGATCTACTCCGGCCTCTGCTGCCATTCGCCTGGCAGCTTCACTACTCATAACACCCAGCTGACCGCCATCAGTACCAACGACACGAACCTTATCCCACCTAATTTCTTCGTTTATACGCGTACGTTTACTAATGATTGTCCCTTTCCGTTAGAGAAAACTTAAACTTAACTTTGGTTCTGCCTATTATACTATCAAATAACAGCGAAAAATGCAAGGGCTCTGGTTAGATTTTCTCACCGTTTGCGATATTGCAAGGCCTCGCTAACATGGTTGGGCAGAATCTCTTCAGAATTTGCGATGTCGGCGATGGTCCGCGCTACTTTTATCACTTTAAAATAACTACGAGCACTGAGGGCCAGTTTTTGGTTTGCTCGTGCGATTAGGTCTTTCGCGGGCGCAGACAAATTAAATGTTGTAAGAATTACATCAGTCGTCGCTGCGGTGTTGTAAAAATTACAACATTTATATCGTTCTTGTTGCCTCCGTATGGCCGTCTCGATACTTTTTTGGGCCTCTGAATGTTGTAAATTTGACAACGTTTTGTTATCCAGTAGGTCATCGTTAGGGACTTTGTTGACTGGAACAACCAAGTCTATGCGGTCAAGTAGCGGCCCGGAAAGACGCTTCCGATAGCTAGCGATTTGTTGCATCGTGCAAGTGCATTCGTGGTCCGGATCGCCCAAATAACCACAAGGGCAAGGATTCATAGTAGCGATCAGCATAAAATCAGCCGGAAACCGAGCTTTGTAGCCTGTGCGACTAATCGTGATTTGCCGATCTTCCATGGGCTGGCGGAGGCTTTCCAAGACATTTCGGGGATACTCAGGCATTTCATCAAGAAATAGCACGCCCAGGTGCGCTAGGGAAATCTCGCCTGGCTTAGGATGGTTGCCGCCCCCTATTATTGATGTAGCGCTGGCCGTGTGGTGGGGCGAACGAAAAGGTCGCTCGGATGCAACATCGTTCGTAGCCTCGGTTAGAGAATGGATCTTAGTAATCGCCAGTTTTTCGTCATCGGAAAGCTCGGGCAGCAGATTAGCTGCAGCTTTTGCTAACATAGTTTTTCCCGCGCCAGGAGGGCCGGATATCAAAATGTTGTGTCGCCCCGCAATCGCGATAGTTATCGCCCGTTTGGCCGAAGCTTGGCCTGAAATGTGATCAAGCAAAACCGAATTCTTCCGCCTTAACTCTTTGGGCGTTGTGATTTTTACAACACCATCGATTGGTTTCACGCATTTCAGATGCAAAAATAATTCCCGCAAGCTCTTTACACCAACCAGATTCATGCCAGGTACCATCTGGGCCTGCGATAAATTATCGAAAGGCACGAAAACAGTTTCGATTTTGTGCTTTCGGGCGCTTTTTGCCGCCTCAATTATATTTATAATACCATTAACTTGGCGAACGGAGCCATCGAGTGCTAACTCGCCAACAAATAGTTTTCCGTCAAGATCAGGCTGCGTTAACTGTCTACTCAGAGCCACAACAGACAGGGCGATTGGCAGGTCCAGATGCGCGCTATCCTTGCGTAGCTCTGCAGGGGCCAGATTTATCGTAATCTTTTTGGCCGGAAACTCCAGCCCAGAATTTGTAATCGCGCTTCGAACTCGCTCGCGAGCCTCTTCAATCGTCTTGTTGCCCATGCCGACAATCTGAAAACCCGGCAGGCCGCGATTACAATCACCTTCAATTTCCACAATCGCCCCTTCGTAGCCAAAGGGAATAGCTGAAACAATTTTGCTAACCATGCCCTGATTAAATCAAAAAATCTCTTGACCAGCAAGCACAAGTGTGATAGAATTATGGTCATCGGGGCTGACACAGCTTTAGACGTAGAATTAACAGATTACTTGGCAAGTCGAACGACACCCGTAAGGTGCCATCTAAATGCAAACTTTTTTGCAAAAGCAAAGGCAACGGTCGCTAACTTGTTTAGCACCCCAGTTTTTGCGCCAGTCTTGGCTTAGTCTCTAAGCCCTAAGGCCGTTCTCGCTCGTTTTTCAGCCGACACGAGTGCAGAGCGTCATATTCTGGCTGATAAGTGTGGTTATTTCCGGCGAAATTACCGCAACGAAAACCACTCGTCGTGGCCGACCCTAGAGTTTGTCTGATTCTCTAGGTCGAATGCCAAACAAAGATCAGGCTAAGCTTGTGAGCAAGAGTAATTGGTTATTCATACGGACCGGGGTGCAATACCCCGCAGCTCCACCATGATACGATACAACAAATGATAGAAAGTAGAAACGACCATCTGCGAGAATGGTCGTTTCTTAAGTGATGTGTGTAGAGTGTGGAGTTTTTGGACTAATTTTTGTTTTTGGCTTTCTGTATAAATTTTTTATTCAGAAGCTACCCCTATAATAGCGCGCCTAAATGCTTGTGTCAATAGGTTTTTGCATACAATTTTTATGA
>DBCV01000008.1 GCA_002293245.1 Candidatus Saccharibacteria bacterium UBA949
GCTGATAAAAGAAACAGCCCTGGCCATCGTCACTGGCATGCTCGAGAGCAAGCAAACCATTCTGCTCGAGGGTGGTGTGGACACCAAAGCCGAACGCGATTACCTGCGCGAAGTTGCCACTATGGCCGGGTACCAGCCACTCCTACTCTGGGTGCAAACCGATATGGCAACCCTCAAGCAAAGGCTAACCCGCGCTCCCAAAGCCGAACGCCTCACCAAAAAACAATTCGAAAACGCTCTAGCCCGGCTGGAAGCTCCCACCGCCATCGAACACCCCATCGTCATCTCCGGCAAACACACCTTCGACACCCAAATCCGCACCGTGTTCGGCCAACTAGTCCGCATCTAAAAATGACCATTATTGACGACGAACTTGGCGAAGTGGTGGTGCGCAGAAACGCCCTTTCGCGCGGCCTGCGCTTTTCGGTTGCCCCGAGCGGCAAATTCACCGTTTCGGCCCCGCTCCACATCTCCGACTGGCGCCTAAAACGCCTAATCCCCGCACACCGCGCCGACTTCATTCGGTTGCGAGACCTTTCTGGCCAGGCCGGCCCCAAAGACCCCAGCGAACTTGCGACACTGCGCAAAAAAGCCAAGTATTTCCTGCCCCGCCGCCTCATGGCTCTAGCCAAGCAGTTTGATTTTTCCTACGCGTCAGTCCGCTGCTCGCACGCCTCCACCCGCTGGGGCAGCTGCACTTCAAAAGGCGTGGTATCGCTGAACATCGGCCTGATGCGCTTGCCCGATCAACTCCGCGACTATGTGCTGATTCACGAATTGTGCCACACTCGTCATCTTAATCACAGTCCCGCCTTCTGGGCCGAAGTCGAACGCTGCGACCCCGGCTACAAACTCCACCGCAAGATGCTCAAAAACTACCAACCTTGACACGTCGCAGTGTGTATACTATAATTTCTGGGTAAGCACCAAAAAACGAAGAAAGAGGTGTTATTATGCTCCTTAACACGCTGGGAGATTTGAGTAGACTCATTGAAGGTGCCGGATATCCCATAAACCCCAATTGTTACGAAAGTTTCACGGTGAAAGTAAGTCGGTTTCGCGCTGGTAGCCCAACGCGCATAACAGATAGAGAGGGCGAATATTTTCCTGCGTCCCGTTGCGTAGTTGAGCCAGATGGGTCAAGAGGGCTAATCAAACTCGTTGGCGATTTTGGCCTGCCGCTCCACGCCCAGAGGTATGAAATTTTAGCCAAAAGACTCTTTTTATTTCTTGAGAAATGCTGGCTGCTTGTAAGCAGGGATGAGTTTTGGCTGGGAAGTGTCAATCTGACTATTGGAACAGACAACCACGATGATGTCGTTCTGGCGGGTCCGGTCACCCTGGACGATATGATAATTATGAGGCGCGTAGATTTTTGTCCAGAAAATCCGAACTGTGGAGACTATGGATATGGTGCTACAACAGACTCACAAAAAGCAGAACTGCTCACCCGGGCTGGATGCTTTTGTTTTCCCCGCAGTAAGATGTTTATCCTATGTTCAGACACATTTCGAGACGTAGATGCTGATAAAGCTATAGGCATTTCCGATGCAGTGACGGCATTTGGATTGGATCCCAAATCCTTCTACCTTAGATGCGAGGCATTGAGTGAGCCGATTCAAGGCAAAGATCTTAATTGGCTGTCTGAGGCTCGTATGATTGGATCGCATAGTTTAATCGGCGACTCCAATGCTGTGCTCTTGGTCATGTACGAGGACGATCTCGACCGAGGCATCTGCAACTTTATCAAGAGAGAAACCATGATACCAGTTTTCGGCATTCCTGTCAGATGGCAAAGGCCACTAAGGAGAGGGTTTGACGTGCACTATCGGGAGAAAAGTGCTTACGGGACCCATGGCGATGATTATTCAGACCTGTTTCCTCTCGTCGATGAGAGACAAGTTATCTTTGATGCCCTATGTTATCTGGCATCGACTAACCCGGTCATTTATGCTACTACAAAGTTGATTAGAGAAAGTAGCACATAAGGTAGCTCTTTTGTCTGCTCTCGGGTGCAATATGCCCCCACCTAGGCTCCGCAACGTAATATGCGGAGCTTTTTCCTTGCTCGACCGTAATCAGCGCAGCCCCACCGCCTTTTGTACCTCAAGCAGTTTCGCGCCAGCCACCTCGTTGGCGTAGGTTTCGCCTGTCGTTAGAAGTGTCGACACCTTGGCATCGGAAATCTCTGCCACTCGCGCCTGGAAATCGCTCAAAAACAACTTAACCTCTGTGGCCACAGCTGCTTTTAGATCCCCATACTGCGTTTCGCCTGCATAGGCGTTCACTACCGACTCCAGAGGTTCATCGCGCAGCAAAGCCAGAATCTGCAATAGGTTCGACACCCCCGGCTGGTTGAACATATCGAACTGCACGCGACCCAGAGAATCCGTCGTGGCCGACATGATCTTCTTGGCCGCCACCTCCGGGTCATCGCTCAACAAAATCTTGGCCTTTTCATTCGGTGAACTCTTACTCATCTTCTTTTCCGGATTCACCAAGTCGCGAATCCGTAGGCCATCACTCAAGTTCATGAACTTGACTTGCTCGTGCGTGGGCGCCGGCACGGTAAAAATCTCCGTATCAAACTTGCGGTTGAACCGCATCGCCAAGTCTCGCGTTAATTCCAAGTGCTGGAACTGATCCTCCCCCACCGGAATAAACTTTGCCGAATACAGCAAAATATCTGCCGCCATCAGCACCGGGTAGTTAAAAACCCCCACATTTGCCGTATCCTTGTCGCCGTCCGACTTTTCCTTGTACTGAATCATCCGCCGCATCTCGCCCATGTGGGCAAAACAATCCAAAATCCACGTTAGCTCCGAGTGCGCCGGCACATAGCTTTGTCGATAAAAATGCACGTTCTCGCCCAGTTCCAACCCCGCCGCCAAGTAGTACTTAATCGTCTTGACTAGGTTTTTCTGCAGATCGCCATCCACACTGGCGATTATCGTGTGTAGATCCGGCACAAAAATGTTGATATTGTGGTCGCTGGAATGCTTATTGGCCAGCCGCACCATCGGCAGCAAAGCACCCAAGAAATTGCCTAAAGTTAGCTCCCCATTCACCCTAATTCCAGTCAAGATTGTATCTTTTTTCATCTGTTAACCCTCGCTTATTCATAAATAGTATTGACTAATTTGTGCATGTGTGATATAATAGAAGGATAGGCCTGTTCAGGGCCAGTTTTTTGTC
>DBCV01000064.1:0-14373 GCA_002293245.1 Candidatus Saccharibacteria bacterium UBA949
GAAAAATCCAAGGCATCATAACTTTTAACAATTTCCAGCTTCCCATCCGGTTCGGTAATTTCATACACATAGTTAAAATCGGCCCTAAGTCTTTTAAAAAAGCCAGTTGCATCTTTATACCGTCCCGGCGTAAACTCAATAAACATTTTCAAATTCGGACTATTTTCCACCAAGCTTTTCATTCCTGTATAGGCCTCCGGTTCCAACCCCTCCACATCCAGCTTCACTACATCCGCGCGTTTTACCTCATTGCGACCTGCAATCGTATCTACCAACTCAAGCTTAACTTCAATTTGCTCCACAGTATCGTCCCGCACCACTACTTCTGCCCCTAAGTCAAGCCCGCTCGATGATCCATAGTGATTCTCCAAAAAATTCATTGTGATTGTGCCATTCTTATCGCCAACTGCCACATTCTCCACCACCGCTTTATCGAGCAGCCCATTCACCGACATACTCTTCTTTATATATGGCACTAATTTTGAGTTGGCCTCCACAAAAATCACTTTTTTCGGTTTCACTAAACTGGCGGCGATTACCCCAAAATAACCGAAATTCGCCCCAATATCAAGGACTATATCGCCCTCTTTCACCACTTCTCTCCAAGCAGTTGTCACTGACCATTCCCATATTCCTCTCATCATCAAGTGCGGAGCAACCGACAAATCTCGCGGATCAACATACATAATTTGCCCAGTAAATATCTGAGTCAACACCTCATGCTCGCCAGTATTTACCGTGGCGTTGTTCCTGCACATCTCCACAATTTCTCTCGTCTCGTAAAGCCTAGTCCGCAAATCATCGTCAAGTAAACCCCCCTTAACAGCACGCTGCAGTTCCTCTACTTTCTCAGCCATTTCATGCACGTCTGCGAATAATTTGCCATATCTAGCTTTCACCTGTTTTACAGTCAACACTCTGCCTCCTCCATCTTACATTCCCTTCCTTCCCACCATTGTATACGTCTCCGGTCCATAAACAAGATTGAACAAATTGTCCACCGCCGGGTCAGCATGCCCAATTTCTGGCTGCAATCGTGCGCCATAAATAATCTCGGTCGCAAACCCAGCTTTTTGCAATACAAAACCCAAAAGCTCCGGCGGCAACAAGTGCAACCGCGATGGATCAAGATTAAATAAATTCGAACTCACAAACAAAGCTCCCGGATTCAACGCTTCAAAAACCACCATGCCGCCCGGCATCAGGCTGCGATAGCATTCGTTAACAATCCTCAGCAATGTCTCAAAGGGAATACGCTCAAGTGTTCGCAGGCACACAATCGCCGCTATCGACTTTATCCTTTGTTTCAGCAAAAATGCCCGCATATCGCTCTCAGCTGCCGAAAGCCCCTTGCGCCTCATTGCTTCCACAGCCGCTCGGCTGTCAGCCACGCCAACCGCATGAAAGCCATTCTTTTTCAATAATTTCAGTAATTCACCTCTACCCGGCGCCAGGTCCACAATCGGTGTTTTCTGCAACTTCTCTGGCATACCTTTGAATAACGGCAAGTACGCTTCCAATCTCTCTCTATTCTGCTCATCGCTGCCGCCAAATTGCTCAGCTATCATCTTGTAGAAATAATCAAACTCGCGTGAAATAGACTTAGTTTTTGGCAACCCCACAGCCGACGAACTATTCACCCCGCCCAAACCACTGCCACCGGACCGTATGGCAATACCGTGCTGCAATTCAGATAACCGCTCGTCAACTTTCAACAAAAAGCCCTTCACTGCCTCCAAGTTTGCGCCCATTTTACCAAGAGCCTCCTCCGACCTCGCGAGCTCAGCCTTCAGCTCCTGGTTTTCCTCCCCAAGTGTTTCAACTTGTTTTTCTACAATCTTCAAATGTTCCGGCAGGCCGATTAAGCGAGCTGCCAGATTTGGTGATGCTGGACGTTTACTCCCCTTTGTCATAGGGATATTATAGCACACGTCATGAAAAAACGGCAAGCTTTGCAAAAAACCACTTCTGTGATAATATGGCTAATATGAAACGGAAGGTTCCACACATCATCGTCGATGCTTTTCCGCTAGTCGACGACCATTTTAGCGGCGTCGGCAACTACACCCTCGGCATTGTCCAAGGGTTCGATCAACTGGCGGCCGAAGGCAGAATCTCTTACGACCTCGTCGTCCCTTTTCACCGCAAAGGCCGCTTGTCCAAATACCACCTGCAGAGCTACCGCAAAATCAAGCGCAACATCATCCCCAATAAAGTCATCCGTCAGTTTATGAAGCTCCACATCCCGTTCCCCTGCGATCTATTTCTCGGCCGTGGCTACTACTGGTTTCCGTCATTCCTCAACTGGCCACTCTGGTTTAATAAATCTGGAGTAGTCATCCACGACATTACTTTCGCCAACCCCGAAACTAAAACCTTCGTGGACAAAGGTAATCAGGAATACCTTGAGCGAGTCCTGCCCTTTTCCATCAAGAATGCCAATAAGATTCTGGCCGTATCCAGCTTTACAAAAAAAGAACTAGAGTCATTCTACAAGATTCCGACCAGCAAAATTGTCGTCACCTTTGAATCCGCCAACCGCCGCCTATATTACCGTCGCCAAGCCGCTGAATCCCGCAAAATTCGCCTCAAGTACAACATCTTCGACGAAAAATACGTTCTATTTTTGGGCAATATCGAACCGCGTAAAAACCTCGAACGCATGATAGAAGCTTGGATGCAAGTACCTAGCTACATCACCAAGGACTACTCGCTCATACTTGGCGGCGGGAGCGGCTGGAATAACGATAGTATCAAAAAGAAAATCCAAGAAGCCAAAGAGGCTGGCTTCAAGGTCCTTACCATCGGCCAAGTGCCAATTACCGACACGCCCGCACTGTTTTCCGGCGCCGCCTTTTACCTATTCACTCCGCTTTACGAAGGCTGGGGAATGAGCCCCATGGAATCCTACGCCTGTGGCACGCCAGCTGTCGTCTCCAACACTTCGTCACTGCCCGAAGCCGCTGGCGATGCCGCGATTTATTGCGACCCATACAGCCCCAAAGACATCGCGGCCAAAATCGTCCAAATGCTCGACAAACTCAAAAAAGACCCTCGCCAGTTCGACGAACGCATGGAAGCCCATCTCAGCAAATACAACTGGTACGATTCGGCAGTGATTACCGTAGAAGCACTAACAGGAGAAAAACTAAAATGAAAATCGGCATCGATATTCGTCCCCTGCAAACCGGCCACAAATACCGTGGCATCGGCGAAGTCACCAAGCAGCTCACCGATCGCTTCATCGCTATGGCAGCCGCCAACGGCGACGAAGTAGTGTTCTATGAATACGATTACGATCACAAAAACGACAACCCCAAAACGCTCCTGAATATGCCCAAAGGGTTGCAGTATAGCGTTATCCCTCAAGGCCTTAATCCAGAAAGCAAAGCCTATGCGTCCAGCTCAAAAAGCGTTAAAGCCAAATACCGCCGCAACCAAACCTCTCACAACCCCATTGATGGCAGTAAAGAATCCGACGTTTTCATCCAATACGCCTACGAGCTAGGAGTCCCGACCAACACTAAGTCCATCTTGATTTTCCACGATCTCATACCCTTGGTCTTTTGGAAGGATTATTTTGAATCACCACTCGTTCCACTTTCGCACTTTGCCGCCCGCACCACTTTGCGCACGTTCTTTTCCAACTGGCTCTACAAAAAGCTAGTCAGAAACAGCCTGCGCCACGCCACCAAGATTATTGCCATCTCTCAAAGCACCAAGTCGGATATTGTCAAATTCTTCCACGTTAAATCCTCCAAAATCAAAGTTGTTCACGAGGGCGTAGATATCGAAGCCATCGAGAACTCCCGGGAACAGAAACCTACGCAACTACCTACCAAACCCTACCTGCTATTCGCCGGCGCAGGCGATCAACGTCGTCGTGTCAACGATCTCGTGGATGCTTACAACAATCTAAAAGCCGCTGGCCACGACATCCAACTAGTGCTAGCTGGAGAGAACTTCCAATCAGCAGAGGGTATCCCCAACGAAAACACTCGGCTCGCAGTCCAAAACTCTGGATACAAAGAAGACATCCTATGCGTTGGCTACGTCAATGGACCCGCAAAGGCTGACTTATTCAAAAACGCCCTAGCCTTTGTTTACCCCACGCTTTACGAGGGCTTCGGTATCCCCGTTGTCGAATCTTTTCTACTCGGCTGTCCAATCATCACCTATCGCAACTCCTCCATCGTCGAAATCGGTGGCGAGCACGCGGTCTTCGCTCGTGATTGGTGGGAAATCAAAACAAAGGCCGAGGAGATCATCGGCTGGAGCAGGTCAACCCGAGTAAGACGCACAGCCGCCGCCAAGAAATACGCCGAGCAGTTCACCTGGGCCAGCATGGCCGAAAGCATCTGGCAAGAAATCCCCTAATTGTAGCCACCAAAGAATCCAAGCTTTTCGGCATACCTTTTACCCGCCATGATATCATACTGAATCAACTCGTATTCGCGCAAAACTCCGGAAATATCATCAGGCCCATCATACGTCCCTCGGGTCAAATACNNCATCTCGCACGGCCTCTAACAAGTTGTAAAACGCCGGTTTTTCAATCTCCGCCGCAGTCAATATAAAATCAGAAACGTAATTTGCGCCAAAAACCTCAAGGTCTTCTTCTAACGTACCATCCAGTTCATAATTCGCATACAGTAAGAACGGTACCTCGTATTTTCGGATATCAGAATCTTCGACTACATCGCCGAACAAAACCGGCAAGTGATCTCCCCAAAAAGCCACAATCACCTTCTTATCTAGGTCGTTCAACTCCGTAATAAAGTCTCGCATCGCATCGTCAGACTCCTTGAGGCTCAGCAGGTAAATATCAGACGCCGGCTGCTCCAGTTCAGAGTTTAATGCATGAAACGGATTCTCTGCCGGATGCCGCACATACGGCATGTGATTCTGCATAGTAATCACATGCATAAACTGCTTCTGGTCCGTTTCCATTAATTTTTCCAGAGCAAAACGGAATGTGGCGGCATCCGAAACATTCGGACTCGTTGGTGTTCCCAAGTCTTCGCCCGGATACGCCTCAGTAAACGCATCGTCATCATAAAACGCATCAAACCCCAAGTTCTTATACACCAGGTGCCGTTTATACATAAACCCGGAATAAGGATGAATAGCGATAGATGAATAGCCAACCTGGTTCAGCGTTGATACGATCGACGGAAAGCTCCCGCTCTGTGATATCGTATTTACATATGGTGTTGACCGCAAAAAGAAATTGCTAAACCCCGTTAATACCTCAAACTCAACATTAGCCGTTCCCCCTCCGTACGAAGGTGAAACCATCAAGCCTGCTGGATACTCAGTCATTAAACTGTGCGTGAACGGAATCGCATCACCTCCTCTATACGCAAAAATATCGTCCAAACTGGCGGGGTCCATGAACGACTCCGACAGAATATTCACAATGCTCACCTCACCTGCTTTAGGACTCAAAGCAGCTTCGGAGCTTGACTCGTTTTTTATCGCTGAGCTTTGATATTTGTCCGCAATCTCCTTAATTCGTTCCTCCGAATAACCCTCGGGTTCCGCCATTTTACGGCTTGCGGCGTTATATAAAAAGCTTAGCAAAAAACCATTCTTCTCGTAGTTATCAATCTGGTCCCACTCCTCAAACTGTGTATCCAAAAAGTCCACTCGCTCTTTTGCACCGACTTCTCCCATAACCGGCCTTGTCATGGCCACCAACCCAGCGGATAGCGCTACTACCATCACCAGTCGGATCAAAATAACCTTCCCCGTCCACCACTTCAGCCGCAGCACAATCTTGAACAATATAGCCATCACAATAGCCACGGCAATAGTCACCGATACTACCACTATCACATTGTTTACTGCTGCTGGATCAACAAAGCTACTAATCTCACCCACCTCCGGAGTCATCGCCAATTCTTCGGGCAAGAACGGCTCACCCCGAATCTGCATCTTCGTCCTATTCACAAACGCCAGCAGATAGGCAACTACGAACGACACCGCAGCACCCAGCCAAGCCGAGCCCAGCACAGTGGCCAGCAACAACATAGCCAAGAAGATGACCAACGCACCGTAAATCAAAATCCTAAAATGCGACGCTGCAAAAACCGCCATCTGGGTATCGGCATCTGCACCGTAAGAATGGTACTGCACAAACCATGACAAAAAGACCGCGAACGCCAACAGAACAATACCCATAATCGCCAGATACATCAATCGCCTGGGTACAAGAACTTGCCCGGAAAAACGGGGTTTCTTGGAAGCTCTCGTTGGCAGAGCTTTTTCGGCACTAGCTGAAGTCGGGGCTTTCGCTTGCGTCCGCACTTGTGGCTTGCGCGCTACCCGTTCACCACGGGTTTTTTTTGATACCTGCGGACCTAGTGCTTCCTTGGTAGCCACTTTCTTACTCGCCGTCCCTGGTTTGCGCACGTCCTGCCGCATTTTGCTTACCGCAGACCTGGTCGTACTCGCACGCCCCACCGCGGTCGTCGCACCAGACTTTCCACCCTTCTTGCTATTAGTATTATACCTATTCTGTTTGTCTGACATACTGACCAATTATATCACGCTTCTGCCTAATCTATCTCAGAGAGCATCACCCAGCGAACTGACCATGCGTGAACAGGTACATCAAATACGCCTGCAACATGCAAGATCCCATGCACACAAACAACACCGCCCCAAGCGAAACCCTGCTTTCACCATCAGCCTTTTTACTCCTAAAAACCATGTGGATAAAGGCAATATAGGCCGTCAGTATCGGCAAAGCATACCTATGCACCGAAACTACATTGCTGTTCATGGTCAAAAAGACAATGCTCACCAACCCAAAAACTCCCAGGGGCACCCCAACCCTTTCGCCGTTCTTCGCCTTCATTCCAATTATCGCATATATACTTCCTATCAGCACCACCAATAGGCACACTATCGGCAACAGCAAATTGACAAACTGAAGGGTACTCAACCCGGAATAAGCCACATACGCCCCATCCATTTCCAAAAAAACTTTTTGAATCGTTTCGAATATATTGGGGTTGGTCGTATGATAAACCCAATCACTTGTCAAACTATACCCGTTAAACATTCCAAAAAAGTCACCCCGCACCACTTGCAGGTACACCCCAAAAACCACAAAACCTAAGAATGATAGCCCAAAATAAAGTATCTTAGGGTTAAACACTTTTTTTATCTTCCACCCATACGACCGCCAAAACTCCAAAAAGCACAGGCCAATAAACAGCAACGCCGTAATTCTGGACGCCGATAACACCGCTAGCGACAAAGCCATCGGCAACCACTTACGTTTCAGCGCGAAATAGTAGGCCAAGAATCCAAATGCGCAAAACAGCGCCTCACTGTAGAACATATGCATAAAGAATGCAGCGGGAAACGAAAGGAACACAACCACTAGCCAAAAGGCCTTCTTACCGCCGAAGAGGTGCTTGCCAATTCCAAACAACGCCCAAATCGCCACAGCCAACGCAAGAGTGTTCACAATCAATCCGCAAACATTGACACTCAACAAACCAAAGCTAACCGTCCGCACTAACCACACACAAAACGGAAACAACGGGTAGAAAACCGATGCCGCACTCCCCGGATCCGTATATTCACCCCTCAACACTGCCTCAAACCACCCGGCATCCCAGTGATTCGTGTGCGATAATAGCGACGGAAAGCCAGAGCTCGGCTCTATGCCAATCTTCTGTATTATTATCCCCATAAACGTCATCAAAACCTGCCAGGCAATAGCTACCACCAGTGGTGCTAATATATTTTTATCAATCAAAAAACGATAGAATCTCCGGAAAAGTGAAGTTGCTTTCGTCATATCCCTTATTATATCACAGCTTAATCAGAGTCCATTTTTGCGCGCCAGAAGAATTTCTGCCCCATATTCCAATGTTGGTGCCATTATACGCATTACCGCCATAGGCATCTAATGCTTTACCTTCTGCACACTGACTCACGAACGTGATTTTAGTCGTGTCGACAACCATCGGCTTCCAAAGCTGATTACATCCGCCATTACCATCCCAAATCGCCACATTCGCCCCATCTCTCGTATCTCGTCCCGCCACATCCAGATACCGGCCACTTCCGACATTCCTTATCGTATAAAACCCATCCCTACCGTGCTTGATTTCAAACTGCTGCGAATCACGGTTGTTGCGACCCCAAAGTTGTACATTGGTGCCACTAGGCTGCTTGCCGCCACCATTCACGTCCAACGCAAATTGATCATTGATGCCAGATAGCAACACATACGTACCGTCAGCAATCAAGCGCGGTGGCTCAACCCATTTCTCTACTTTCCACTTCTGTGCATTTCCATAGTTCACCGACCAAAGTTGGACATTCTGCCCATTTTTCACTTCGCCTGTGTTAATATCCAACGCCTTGCCAGAGCAATGCGAAATAAAAACACCGCCATCATAGTACCAAGTCTGATTGCAACCGCTATGCTTATCGTGAATCACAACATTCGTGCCATCAGCCACTCCATTTCCTGTCACATCCAAGTTTCGCCCCGAGGCCACATCGGTAATCGCATAGGCCCCGTCTAGCTGTCTTTTCAGATTGAATTTTTGGGTGTTCTTTTGCCAAACTTGCACATTCGTACCGTTCGGTTGCTTTCCGCCCCCATTTACATCCAGCGAATACGTCGGCTTAGCCTGCGACAAAATCGTGTATACATCGTCGGCCAGCGGCGCTTTTTCAAAACTCTCAAACACAAATTGCTGTGCAGCACCCTTATTGCTAACCCATAGGGCAATGTTCGTCCCATCTTTCACGTTCCCCCCAATAATATCAAAAGCTTTGCCGGAGCAGGCCGAAAACAGCGAATACTGTCCACGCGCCGCCCCCTGAACAATCGCCCAGAGCTGGTTACACTTTCCTCCATTACTTTCCCAGGTCAAGATATTCGTCCCATCCTGCGTCGATTCTCCCTGCACATCCAAATACCTGCCCGTCTCCACATTCCTAATCGAGTAAAAACCTCCGCTCTTTTTCAGCTCCCACTTTTGGTTTTTCTTGTCTTTGTCGTACGCACCCAGCGCAACATTATGCTTAACGGTGGCCCCTTTATCTTCCGCCGCAAAACTCGTACCAGCAGCAGCCTTTATTGCATACGTCCCGTCCGGAAAATACACATCGCTCTTTAACGTTCTTTGCGTATCGCCAAACCATTCCCGAAAATACAGGTAAAAGTTCCGGTTACCATACGCCCCGCAAGGCGCCGTTCCCCAACCCGCCGCCAAAGCCCCGGCATTCGGCTGGTAGGGCGTATAATTATACAACGCCATAGTCGCCCGGTTCTCAATATACACATTCGAGCCACCGCAGGTATAATTGCCGTTCGCATCACGGTTCTGATTATAATATATGAAATTATTGCCCAATTTATAGACCACGTACCAGTTCGGATCATCATCCATAATCTTCCGAAACATTTTTGCAGCGTTCTTTAGCTGATTCGTAAACCCATAGTACTCGCTATCGCAAGCCGCAGTATCCGGACATCCATAGCCCGTCGCCGAACGGTATTGCACCTCCACCGGCCACACGTCCGTCACCAATCCCTGCTCTTTCTCCAGCAACACTATCAGGACCTGCGGATTTATCCGATACTCTTGCGCCACATCATAAATAATCTGCGCCGCCGACCTGCCATTTTCTTTGTAGTTGTTCAAACAAGTAAACGGCACCTTATAATTTCGCGCCTCCGCCCATTGCCGCCGCGTACTGCCGCCATGTTCGCTCGGCTTTTCCCCCCACGGATCGCAATTCACAAGCTTGCCATTCAGGAAATCCTGAATCTGGCCCACGTTCATCGTTCTGTAGTCTGTAAACACCGTATCGCTCATGATATTCCCCGCCTTAAATCCGCTCGTATCCACGGCAAACACCGAACCGGTGCCCAGCGCCACAGCAGCCAACAATATAAAAGCTGAACTAATCAAAATCCCGATGCCACGTTTCATAGCATAATTTCACCCTTCCCCGTGCCGATTAACTCGCCCCGTTTATTCAAAACTTTCACCTTCACGTCCAAAAACCCATAATCCAACTCTTTCAGCGGCACATCAAACCCCTCGCAAGTTGACATGCTGGGCAGCGCCGCAACAGCCGCCGTCCGTGTCACCTGATACCCATCACCCGTCAGTACTAACTCGCAAGTTCCGCCACCGTCCAACAGTCCGCTAATATGCGCCGAAACTCGCAAATCCGCACCGACTACGCCCACCACCGGCAAAGACACGTAGACATTCTCCAAGTTTTCCGCCTCCATGCCGGCATTACCTTTTCCATCACTGGGCGTGGGCGATGGCGCCGCACTCGGGCTCGGGGTCACTTGCGTCTTCTCGGCCTCCTCTTTTTCCTTCTCTTTTTGCTCCTCCTCGGCAATAATCTCTTCCGCGCGCTCGCTACCTTGCTCCTCTAAGTTCTTCAACCAATCCGCCGTAAACCAACCACTTCCCACCATCACAGCAACGGAAACAATAACCAACAACACCACCGACCACCATCGCATACCGCCAGTTTTTTTCTCGTTTTTTTTGTTTTTATGCTTCGCACTCATTTCACCATCAATACTAGCACAGGCGGAATAAAAAGTCAAGGTCGCCGCTTAAACACCCACAATTTACTGAAAATATAGTTCAACACAATCACCACTACCTGCAACACCAACTTAACGGCAGTATCATTCCAGCCGAGCACCGTCACGCATATCGCGAACAATCCGGTGTCGAGCGCCCCGGAAAGCAATCGAAATTGCACGAATTTGGTCATCTCGCGCATCACCTCGCGCCGTGTTCTTGCTGGACTTTCAAAAACGTAAACCTTGTTGGTGGCGTACGCAAAAGCCACCGAAACTACCCAGGCAATCACATTACTCAGAACCTCGTTAACATGCAGAAGCTTTGCCAACCCAAAATATACCACCAAGTTCACCAAAGTTGTCAAGGCACCGAAAAACAAGTACAGGAAAATCTCTCGACGCTTCTTTAGCGATGCCTTTTTCCAAATCTTCCCAGAAATCTTGTCAAAAATACCCCAAAACCAGCCGAATACCTTGTTATTTTCCGTCATACCCCTATTATACCACCAAAAAGTATGCTATACTGACACTATCATGGAAAAGAGCATAAAAGAGTCCGCAGCACCAGTGTTGTACCTTGTGGTGCCGTGCTACAACGAAGAAGAAGTTTTGCCCGAAACCAGCAAGCGCCTACTCGCAAAACTCAAAGAACTTGAAAAAACCCGCACCATCGTCCCCTCTAGCCGTATCGTATTTGTGGACGACGGCAGCCGCGACCAAACTTGGAATAGCATAGAGAAACTCCATAGCGAAAACTCACAAATTATCGGCATCAAACTGGCACACAATGCTGGACATCAGAACGCACTCCTCGCCGGTCTGATGTTTGCCAAAGAAAAAGCTGATGTCGTCATCAGCCTAGACGCCGACCTCCAAGACGACATAGACGCTATCGACAAAATGCTGGAAAAGTTCACCGAAGGCAACGAGGTCGTCTATGGCGTGCGCTCATCGCGCAAAAAGGACACCGTGTTCAAGCGCCAAACCGCACTTTTCTTCTACAAACTCATGCGCGCCATGGGCGTAGAAGTTGTTCACGATCACGCGGACTACCGCCTGATGAGCAAGAGGGCGTTGAACGAACTCGCGGAGTTCAAAGAAGTCAACCTGTTCTTGCGTGGCATCGTGCCACTTATCGGCCTCAAATCCGCAACCGTCAAATACGAACGCGGCGAACGCTTTGCCGGCGAATCCAAATACCCGCTACACAAAATGGTCAGCTTCGCTCTCGACGGCATCACCTCTCTTAGCATCAAGCCGATTCGCTTCATCTTGGCCGTTGGCGTTCTAATGTTTATCGTTGGAGTCATCATGACCATCTACGCCCTCGTCCAAAAAATCCTCGGCAACACCCTTAGCGGCTGGACCTTCCTCGCCTGCTCCATCTGGGCTCTGGGTGGAGTGCAGATGATCTCGCTCGGCGTCATCGGTGAATATATTGGCAAAATCTATCGCGAGACCAAAGCCCGCCCCCGATACATTATCGAGAAGACGGTCGAATAGTATAAGGCGTCTATCCTTTGTCGTAAAGTAGTGAATTAGTACGGGCTCATTTGCGTGCAAACGTTATATATGCTACAATATATCTTATTCGGGTTAAGACCATTTTTTATCCCCAAAGCATTCAGGCTATCAGGCCTGACTATTAACAAGGAGAGGCAAATACGAGAAAGGATGTGAAAACGCATGGCGACGACCAAGCTTCTTTTATGCCAACTGTCCGTCACTCAGCTCGTCAATCTAAAGCGTGAATGGGTAGAATTTGCCGAAGTCAAGGCGCAGTTAGCAAAATGCCATGAACTGATAGTCGAACGCAAACCCGACATCACTGTGATGCCAGAAACATGCTATTTTCCGCACTTCGAAACGTTCTACACCACGATGTCCGTAGGACGGCTTATAGTGGCAGGGAGCCGCTATAATGAAGACGGCGTAAACGAAACCCATGTTTTTTGCGACGGCAAACATACGGCACTTAGAAAGTTGTTTCCATCACCGAAAGAAGTGATGGAGAACAACCATCCCAACTGCAATCGCCCGGATATGCTGTTTTCGGAGTGGGAAAACGAAGTGCGCCAAGGCCATTGGCCGGACTACTTTGTCCTATTGCCCGGCACCGATCAGGTAGTGGCAATCCTCAACTGTATGGACTATTACCGCCTCGGCTACTATGTGGCCAACAGCTCGGTCATTGCACCGAAACTATGGGGTATCGTTTCCCCATGCAGCAACGGGCAGCAAGATATTTTCGTTCGATTGAGCCAGGCAATCCACGACAGTAGTTCTCGAATCTACTCGATAGTTGTAAACTCGGCCAATGCTAGCCGGCACGACGATTCATCACAAGGTGAATCCTACGTGTACGGGCCAGTCACGCGAAATATCAAAGCCCATTTGGCAAAAATGCACAGATGGGACGAAAAGCATCCTGCTGCAATCTGCCACCTCAAAGCAAGTAGGCAAGCACAGGCGCTCCTAATGGACCTGCTGCCCCCGCGCAAAGTTGAATTCTTTGCGCGCGACAGCAGCTTCCGGAGCAACCCGATAAACGTAGAGCTAATCGATGGTATAGGAGGTGCTCAAGATGAATCTTAACGGAAAAAACGTATTACTAGGAGTGACAAGCAGCGTGGCGATATACAAAGCCTGCTCTTTAATCGGCAGACTCAGACATATGGGCTGCTCTGTGAAAGTTGTCATGACAAAGAACGCCACAGAGCTCATAGCACCGCGGTACTTCGCCGAACTCACAGGAAATCCCGTTGCAGTGGAGATGTTCGCGCCAATCAACGCCCACACAGTGGAACACATATCACTAGCCGAATGGGCAGACGTGGTCATAGTTGCTCCGGCCACTTTTAACATCATCAACAAGGTGGCCAGTGGAATCGCCGACGATATGTTAAGCACTACTCTCGCCGCCATCCCGCTAAGCAAAATAGTAGTCTTTGCCCCGGCAATGAATACCAGCATGTGGGAAAATCCAGCCCTGCAGGGCAATATCGCCAAATTGAAAGATAGCCATGGACGCTATCAGTTTGTAGACCCGGTGGAAGGCAGATTGGTATGCGGTACGACTGGCATCGGCAAAATGGCAGAACCAGCAGCAATCGTAAAATACATCGAGGAAAACATGTGATCTCTCCCCCTAACACCAAAGGTCGGCAATTATACCGGCCTTTTTTGGCTAAAAAATGTCTGCTTTATTGCATTTTATACTATCATGCGTTAATATAAGAATATAAACATAAGGAGGGTACAAAATGGGTATTATCGGTTGGATTGTAATAGGAGGTCTAGCGGGATGGCTAGCTGGGATTATTACAGGGCAAAAGGGAGGTATACTACGCAACATCATAATCGGTATCATCGGAGCCTTTGTAGGTGGATTCATAGTCAGCTTGTTTGACGGAGTAGGTGTCACAGGATTCAATATCTGGAGCCTCTTGGTGGCTCTAGGTGGCGCAATCGTGTTAATCTGGATCGGCAATCTCTTGTTTGGCAAAAAGAAATAGTTATGTGGTCGTGGCCTTACCACAACACCTTGTTTGATTTCATAATCCGGTATCTCTCCGGAGTAACTGCTCTGACTATAGTTGATTTTCGAAACGCTTGATGAGCCCTACTAATCCATCGTGGACTATGCCGTTGGATATTATTGCACCTTTTATTTCTCTGTCGTATCTCTGGTCTTGTCCGAATAGGTCTGTTACTCTGCCGCCGGCTTCTTCTACAATGATTTTGGCTGCGGCGATGTCGTAGGGTCGGTCGCCTGAGGCTAT
>DBCV01000064.1:14436-15153 GCA_002293245.1 Candidatus Saccharibacteria bacterium UBA949
GTGCCACCAATGCGGGATTTTTGAGACAGTTCGTAGTAGATGTGGGCTGTGTTGAATGACATTGTTGGGGAGTAGTCGTAGCCGATTGCTGCTTCTTTAGTCCCGAGTTGATAATTGTTAACTTGGAGTTTTTTACCGTTGCAGTACGCTCCGCCATCGGGTACAGCTTCGTACATTGATTTCGTGAATGGGTCATAGACTACGCCGAGTTGAGTTTTGCCGTCAACAACTAATGCTAGCGAGAATACGGCTACCGGGATACCTCGCGAGTATGAGGCTGTTCCGTCGAGCGGGTCGCAGACCCAAAGCACATTGCGAGTCTTTTCGTATGAATTTTCTTCGCCATAGATGCCGTGGCCTGGGTAAGCTTCTTCGGCCTTGTCGATTAGGAGATTGTTTATTTCGGTATCGGCTTTCGTGACGATGGTGTCGTCGGTTTTATATTGACCTATGTTTTCTTGGTTGAAGTATTTGAGCATAATTTCGCCTGCTTCTGTGGCAATTTGCTTGGCAAATTGTAGGTATCCAGAATTATTCACGTTTAATCTCCTGTTTTTAGATAAGTTTGTTCGTCCAATCTCTTTAGTGGAGATCTCGTTATTCTCGACCTGCAGTTGACGCTTTTTCTTCTTGAACATATCCCTATTATACCAAATGTCTCCTCGGGAAAACAAAGCAACAAAAAAGCACTAATAGCGCTTATGTCTATGGTCGGGG
>DBCV01000001.1 GCA_002293245.1 Candidatus Saccharibacteria bacterium UBA949
ATTTTGAACCTGCCTGCGACGGCCAAGGTGAGTTACAGTAACGACGATGGAAGTACTTGGTATTACGCGCCGGCAGGAGGAAACGGGGCAGAAGATTGCAATGTGACGGCGTTTAGGGTTGAGCTGGGTGATTTGTCGGCACCGGCGAATATGTTGAGCGGCGAGATGAGGCTGGAGGCTGTGTCGGGTGTGGCGGAGTACGACGAAGTCGTGATGGATGTGCTGAAAGGCAAGACGATTAGTGGCGTGGCGGCTGGAGCATCACATACTTGTGTGATAGCGGACGGAAAAGTATATTGTTGGGGTAGCGACAATTATGGGCAACTGGGAGACGCGAATTATGTTTCTGCGGCTGAGCCGATTGCTGTGGATGACTCGGGGGTCTTAAAGGATAAAGTCCTCACTCAGATTTCCGCACAAGAAAACACAACTTGCGCTATCGATACGGATGGTAAGGCGTATTGTTGGGGCCGTGGGTACTATGGGATGCTCGGCAACGGATCAACAAATGATGTAAACACGCCAGCGGCAGTAACCGACAATGGAGTGTTGGCGGGCAAACAATTAACGCAGATTGACGTTGGTAGGTATCACGTATGCGCGCTGGACAGTATTGGATGGGCTTATTGTTGGGGAATGGGAACGAGTGGACAGCTAGGAAATGGTCAAAATCTGGGTTCATCCGAGCCAGTGCTAGTGACCGAACCATATCCTGACGGTAAATTTACGCAAATTGTAAGCGGGGCAGCTTTCACTTGCGGAATCGGCGCCGCAGACCAGAGCGCATATTGCTGGGGAGCTAACAATCTGGGGCAACTTGGAAATGACGCGTCATCATTAACTACAAGAAATGTACCGACACTGGTAAAGTCTGACGGCGTACTGAACGGCTTGACAATTGAAAAGCTATCCGCTACATATGATACGATATGCGCAATTGCTTCGGACGGAAAACCGTATTGCTGGGGTAGTTCATCTAACGGGATGCTGGGAAATGGCGGTGGCACTTACGGTACTGTCCCCGTAGCCGTAGTTACTACTGGTGTTTTGAGTGAGAAACGATTAGTTGATATCGAAAGCGGCACTTATTCTTTTTGCGCGGTTGACGAAGCGAGATCCGCTTACTGTTGGGGGCTAAATACCTACTCACAGTTGGGTGACGAGACAACGGATACTGGCACTGTTCCGGTGGCGGCGATAGTTACGGACGATATGGATAACAAAACGATTTCGCGCATTACGCTGGGGGCTTACCATACATGCGCTGTGATGATGGATGGCCAGATGTATTGTTGGGGTTATGATGGCAACGGACAGTTGGGCGACGGGGAGACTCTGGATAGTTCAGATTCGACGCATAAGACAGCGGTGAAGGTTGAAACCATGCGAGAAATAGCGAAGAGCGAGACTGTCAGACCGTTCCAGGCGGATGTTGTGAATATTGAGAGCTATGGGTCAACCTCTTGCGCAGTGAAAGACGGTAAGGCGTATTGTTGGGGAGATAATATATACGGAAAATTGGGCGATGGTACAACAAAGTCGAGCCCGGTTGCTGTTGAAGTAAAAATGGAAGGCGAGTTGGCTGGAAAAATGGTTAAAGATGTGCGGGCTAGTTTAGACCACTCTTGCTTGCTGACGACTGAAGGGAAAGTGTATTGCTGGGGCGTGAATAACGGAGGTCAAATTGGCGACGGCACGATGATAAACAAGTTGTCGCCAACAGCGATTGATATGACGGGAGAACTATCAGGGAAGACGATTCAGAGTATATCGTTGGGGTCGGGATTTACCTGCGCGCTAGCTTCGGACGGAAAAGTCTATTGCTGGGGAGTAAATACTAACGGTTCAATTGGCAACGGAGAGGTATTTGGGAACTTCTTATCTCCAACGGCAGTGGACACTTCCGGCGTGCTGGCGGGTAAGACAGTAAAGGAAGTGAAGTCGACCTACCTGTCCACTTGCGTTTTGGACATGGAAGGTAAAGCATATTGTTGGGGGCTGGGGGCAATTGGCAATGGTACGACTCAAAGTACGTCCCCCTCGGCAGTTGATACCTCTGGCGTACTTAGTGGTAAAACGTTGAAAAAGATTGGTGTGGGATATATGAGTTCTTGTGCTATGGATACACAAAATGAGGTGTATTGCTGGGGTATGAATGAAACGGGTCAATTAGGGGATGGGACGACGACGATGTCATATGTCCCGGTACGAGTTAAATTGGATGGTGAACTGGCCGGAAAGACGGTAGAACAACTGACGGTTGGGTATTCGCATTCGTGCGTTATTGCCTCGGATGATCGGCTATATTGTTGGGGGTCAAATATGTATGGTGCGTTGGGTAGCGGTAACCCAGACGAGAGCTTTAGCGATCCTGGTTCGTTCAAAACCGAGCCTACGGCGGTAGAGACGGCTGGTAGCGTAATGGATGGAAAGGCGATAAGATCTGTCGACGCTGGCGCGTTCTATACATGTGCAATGGATTACGAGGATTATGCGTATTGTTGGGGGTGGGATACGTACGGAATGTTGGGGCAGGGTCATTTAGACCATACCCAAAAACAGTACAATATTGAACCAAACTATGTACTAATAGGAGCGGGTCGACCAACTTCGGTGCAGGATGCGACCATATTGTCGGCGGAAGCGGAGGCGGTGATAGTGAACTACGAGAGTTTGTACATTGATCAGGTAGCGGGACCGACGATCTTCCCGAATGCGCAATATCCGGACACGGAAGGATCAGTAGATTATTACTTTAAGCAAACTGATGGCGCGACTTGTGACATCAGCAGTCCAGATGTGCCGGGGTTTGGCAGTCCGGTCTGGACAGCACCGGCCAATGCGACGACCTCAACTTTGATAAATATCTCTGGGTTGGATAAAAATGTAAGGAATTGGTGTGTGGTGGCGGATTATAAAGATTCGGGGGACGTGATTTCGACGGCGCGGATGAGTTATGGGTCGCCGGATAATCCGTATATTAAATTTGGCGTGAAAGTGAGTGAGGATGCGGTTGCGACGAAGATTCAGAACAATGCGAGCATTGACACGACCACGCCGGAAATCACGAAAGAGAATAATGACGATGACTACGAGTTTCGAGTGCCTCTGGCCGACTTGAGTCTAGTCAAGACAGTAGATTGGGCGGCTGTAAGCGCGGAAGATCTGGTTGGCGGCACGAAACAATTAACATATACTATGGCAATAACGAATGGTGGACCGAACGATGCGTATAAACCGGTAGTGACGGATATTCTGCCACTTGAGCTGCACTTTGTGAGTGCCGAGCAGATTAGTTCTTCGGACGGAGCAGACGGCGAGAGCACGGTGAGTTTTGTGTGCACCGGAGCGGGCAGCACGGTCACTTGCAGTTCGGACAGCTTGTTGAAGGCGGGAGAATCAGCGAAGATTGAGCTAGTGGTGACGATTGATATTAGCGTAGCCAATAATAGCAGATTGAATAATATCGCTTGCGTGACATCCGGAACAGTGGACGCGGAGACGAGCGACAACTGCGATGCGGTGATCACGACTATTACCACGGCACCGAATGTGTGGGCGAAGAAGACCGGTGCGGCGGTGGCGAATATCGGCAAGAGGATTGAGTACACGATTGAGTTTGGGAACAACGGAAATGCGCCGGCCGAGGATTTCTCACTGACTGATACTCTACCAGAGGGTTTGACTGTGGTGGCCGACTCGTTCGCGGTCACGATGAGCGACGGGGTGGCGCCTGTGAGTTGCAGCGTAGCTTTTGGCAATCCGCGTCGAGTAAACTGCTTCATAACCGATGGCAGTGCTTTGCCGGCGGGAGTAAGCGGTGCGGTGACGATGTTGGTGGAGGTGGCGAATAACCAGCAGCTTGTTGACGATGCTGCGGTGCTTTCGAATGAGGTATGCGCGAGCACGACATCTACCCAAACTGACATTTCGGATGACTGCGATGACCACGATGTGCGAGTTGTGCCGGGGGAGCTGGGTGCGATTGGCGGATATGTGTATATCGACACGGATTTGGATGGTCATTTTGATATGGGTGATGACGAGAAAGGTATGGCGGGAGTGACGGTGACGCTGACTGGCGTTGACACGAAAGGCCGGGAAGTGAGTATGTCAACTACGACTGAAGAAGATGGTTCGTACTACTTTGGCAATCTATACCCGGGCGCGTATGATATTACCGAGAGCCAACCAGATAATTACAATAGTACGGCCTCTACCTCTGGCTATTTTATGCTGAATGAATATGGCTTCCCAGAGTATTCGGACGACGAAAGCGAGGGCAAGGGTATGTTGCAGATTGGTAGCGATGCGGATCCCAACTTGGTGACGGGAATTGTGATCCGGGAGGGGGACTATAGTCAGCACAATGACTTTGGCGAAGTGTCGGGAACGATTGGTAACTACGTGTGGCTGGATGCGGACTGGGATGGCTTTGCGGATGCCGAAGAAAGAGGTATAGCTGGGGTAGAGATGTCGCTATATCGGGATATGGATGGCGATGGACGTGTGACTGCGAATGACCTGCTGGTGACGACTACGTTTACGGACGACCGTGGATACTATTACTTTAGAGGGCTGGACCTGGCGCATGGGCCACAGTACCTAGTGGCCGTGACAGACTGCGACGAGGTTTTGGCTAGCTCTGACTTATTGCCGACATACGTGGATGATGATGCCTATTATGACGACGATGGATATTCGGCTAACCGAAAAGATGGCGGAGCTTACGGCGCTTTGATTGAGTTAATACTAGATATTGAGTTTCCGGAGATACAGCCAGCTGCGACAAAGTTGCGGGAAGACGGCGGCGAAGTAGTTGCCTTGGCAACTCAGGCTATTGCGGTGCGAAAACCACGGATGTTGTTGGCGGCAGATGGGACGGTTGATTCGACGACCAACTTGACCGCAGACTTCGGCTTTGCGACAGAAGAAGTTGTTGAGCCGCCGGTGACGCCGCCGACACCAACTGCAACCGTAACTCCAACGCCAACACCTACACCTACACCAGGTGATGGTGGAAAAACACCAGAAACGCCCAATACTGGGTTTGGATTCTTAGGCGGCGATGTACTGGTACCGGTGGGTATCACTGGTGCAGTAGCGACGATTAGTGGACTGGCGTTTGCTGGTTATAGAATAAGGAGGGGAAAGAATGAAAAAAGGTAAAACAAAGTGGTTGATTATTGCGGTAGCCGTGATTGGTGCGGTAGGAGTGGGCTGGCTGTTGATGCGGAAAATAACTCTGCCGGTAGAGATTGTAAAGATCGAGACGAACAATGCGTTGAGTTCGCGAATGGTTGGCGCGGTGGCGAAGGATCGATTCGGAGTTGGCGAGCCGGTGATGTTGTATTTTGAGTACAACGATGCAAGAGTTGGGGATAAGGTGGATTTTGAGGTGACGGATAAGGACGGCGCCGTGGTTAAGAGCGGGGCGACCACGGTTTTGCGACCAGGGGAAGGTGATGACAAAAATGGCCGGCGATATGTTTCGATTGTGAATACTGGCTCAACGGAATTGGGTACCGGAAAGTATAAGATTGTGCTTTCGGTGGATGGGCGAGAGGTGGCGTCGACGAGGTTTGGGGTGGAGTAGGGGAATCTAGGCGATTGTGTGGTAAGAATATAATCATGGCGCTTATTGGTGATGTACAGCTGTAGCGTTATGGTGGCGCACATATTAGAAAGCTGTAACCTCATGCCGTAATATCAGCAGTCTCACCGAGCAAACACAAGTAGAAAAACTCGCGAAGAAAAGACCATCTGGTTGGAGTAATTCGACCTTAGCGTGCCTGAGAACTAGCTGAGCAATACCATACAATATGGGCCGACGTTAGCACCTTGTTATTTTTCCACATACAGGCTATACTGAAAGGGCTTAGATCAATAATAAGATACATAATGCGTGGTTGTTCCCAGAGATGGCAGCCGTGCAAAGTAATAGGGCGCAACCCGTCTTGTTATTGGTCTAAGCAACCCGTGCGGTTGCCTTTTTTGTCGCAGGCAATTGTCGGGCAATAAGTAAGGCGGCAAGAGGAGTGAAAGCAATGGGAATATATGATGCTGACGAGTCAGCGGCACCGAGGGTAAAGAAAGTAGAACTACGGTATAGAGAGGGTAGCAAGTTTTGGGAGTATTACGGTAGAGCGAAGGAGTATAACAAGTATATGATTTTGGCTTTCATACTCTTTTTTCCGGCTTACATCGTGCTTGGCATGTTATCCATCACTAATATAAATAAGGCTTTAGAATATAAACATAATGGAGATGAGAAAAATGCAGCAGTTAAGATCAAGAATAATTCGCTGTTCGGCATAGTTTTTTGGGTAATAGCTATCACATCCCTAGCAATATTCATATCTTTTTCACGGATGAGTTAAGAGGGTGGCATGTATGAAGGAGAAGAGATCAAAGCGAGCAGTGATAGTTGTTGTAAGTATAGTGCTTTTAGGGTTGGTGAGTTTAGCTGCAGTTGGGTTTGAGGAATGGATAAAAAGTGGTCGAAGACCAGACAAGATAACACCAGCAGGTGCCGTGTTTAAGGGCGTAAACAACAAAGACAAGATAAATGATGCAAAAAGTAATTTCCTTGATTGGATCGAGGATAGTGGCAACGGTTACGGTCTGGATTACCGCGCATGGAATTGTGTTCTTGGCGTAATACCGGAAGACGTTTGGCTGGATGTATACGAAACAAAATCGTTTTATAGAGCGACGGACTGGGCTAACGGCCACCATGGGAGTGCGCAACACTGTATTTAACCGACTTACAAAGGGTTGTTTTATAATAATGTTGACAGGTGGTATTGTTTATGTTGACGTTGAGTCTGCCAATCTGGAGCCGATTTTCATGAGCGGGAAAGTGTTTGGTGGATTAGAACGGATTGACTATTACGACGAGGAAGATTGTTTGTAAGGACGTTGAGATGGATGAAGACAGCAAAGTGTATCCAACGCTTTGAAAAATATAAATCGCGACTTCTTCTTGCGGTGCTATGATAATTATAGGGGGCAAAATAATAATAAAAGGAGATTCAATGGGATCTATAGCACAAGAACTTGCTAAGGAATTATTAAGCGAGGCAAAGAAAAAATTGTACGAAAGGAAGGCTATCAAAACCACCAGTGATAATATATCTAAACTTGGGTATGACGCACTTCACCGCATAAATCAACTTTTTTACGACAAGAATACTGATTCGTACAAGAGTGTTGTTGAATTGAATCAGGCTGGATTTGATGTATCTCCGATGGATGTTTTACTGGCGAAAAAGGGTGCTATAACCCCAATTTCCTGCCGGAAGCCCAGTTTGCAAGAAATGCCGCCTGTAAGTGGACAAACAATGTTCGATATTGTATCTGCGAGCCTCAATCCGGAAGTTGAAGTATTTGCTCGCCATAAGCTAAGTTGATACTGTTTTGAGCATGAAATTGACAGCAAGAACACCTATCCATTACTAAAAGAGCCAGCTTGTGACCATCATGAAAATGAAGTATATTTTACCGGGCATATCTTATCGCTTATTGATTGTGCGTGAAGAAAGCTGTATAGATGATGTAGGGATTTATGTATCAAATGGCTAGAATTATTAATCGTTCAGTTGTCAACATGGCTAGTTCAGGTGTACAGTAAACGATAATAAATGGAAAATCTTTGGTGGAGGATAGTAGTAAAACTTTACACACTAGACCCACGGAAGCTATTATATCACACCCCTTCTATCTGAAATACAAAGAATTGGGTGTTGAAAGCGAGATTTGTAGGTGGGAGGATATTCTAGCTACTCAATACAGTAATTATCAGCTTACTGGCACGATTCCAGACGTCTCCACCTCTGTAATTGACGTAGAAAAAAGCGCTGCGCGGCCGCCCAGCCTCCGTCTGTCCGCCACTATTAAATAACACGGTAGCCAAACACACCCATTGTCGCCGCTTAGACAACTACTAGCACTATAGCAAGCGTAAGTGAGAGAGCGCTCGAGCGAGCATGGAGCGAGCATCGCGAGCGGAGGGCGAGCGACGATGGAGACGGTTTGCGGTGGTGGCAGAGCCCCCGCCCCACATATATAATAATCACTGTGATGATGGAGGATTGCTGATGTTTGGCACTAAACCTAAGCCGCAAAAGACTCCCTTGCTCTACAGAGGTTGAACATGATACAATATGCTTATGGAAAAGGGTGGATTGAAAGGAAGAAAAATGGCATCAAAGACACAAAAACAAAGCTACGCGCGCGCAGTCCTGCTCGGCGGACTAAAGAAAGAGGCTTACTTGCGTCACGTTAATCCCGCGGCCACCCACCCATCATCCGCCGCATGGCGCTTAGAACACACTAAAACCATGCCGACAATCTTCGCTGAGGTGAAGACTGAATTGGATAAGACAAAGGACTTGGAAGATGAGTGCGAAAGCGCTCTCAAAGGCGCTCTAAGCCTCCTAGAGCGCGTCTTAAGTGCTCCGGACACACTCAGTCCCCAAGAAGCAATCCGCTCGCTGGCGCAAGCCACGCGGTTGCTAGAGTTAATCAAGAAACTTCCGGGCAACCAACCGGACACTAAACAGACAAGGAACAGTGAAGGCTTGTGGGGCAATGATGGAGCATTTGGAGATACGCCCGACTTACCAAGCGGCGTAATAATTCCATAAGTATCGGTTGTCACCTCTGTTGATTTGCTTGCTGTTAGGGTAAACAACATCAATAAACACTGAGGGAAAGGGTAACGAAGAGGAGTAGAAATTAGTTATGGTTTGTCGAACTCACAAATGACCGTTCCAAGCTCCTGCTCTTTATTTGTAAGGTAAAAATTACATTCAAACTGTTCCTCAATCTTACGGCAGTCTTCCATCGTGAAGTAAACAGTTTCTGGAGGTATGCGTTCGTCGCCCGGTAAATATACTGGCTGACCGTAGTGCGCCGAATCGCACACCTCGGCAACATTTGACCTTATTTGGTTTTGCTTTCTGTTCACGTAGTTGTAGCTTTGCCGGTCCATGATGTTTCCAACGATAATCCACGTAATAATTGCACCAATAATTATTCCTGCAATTAACTTTTTTCTTTGCTCTTTCTCTTGGGCGCCCAGTTGCTTGCGCTTCACGGTTTACCTCCGCTTTTCAATTTACCATTTTCGTATGTTGCAGTTTCTGCACGCGCCTCTGCATATTTAGAGAAGGTTAGACGGCGCTTGTACTGTTCGTTGTACCCCCAGTAAAATGGGTAGAACTCGACAGTCGTGCGCTCGGAGTATTTGCCGAGTTTAGTAAACACCGCAACTATCGATTCTGCGAAGTCTTTTGCGTGTTCACGCATTTGGGGGTCGTTCATCCGGTCGGCTAGGACCTCTAGCGCCACTCCCACTGGCGTATCGGTGTTGTTTACTGGAAAAAAGGATATGTAGTCTGTGCCGACAGTAGAATAAGCAACCATTTCGTATAGCGTTTCTACGTTATTTAACGCAAAACTATCGGTTCCCGAGTTTACCTTGCGAGCCGTTTGACATACGCTACGGTCATTTACTATGAAAGCTTGGAATGACGAGTACGCTTTTTCTTCAACCAATCTCTTTAGAATCTTTTCCGCTTGGCGTCCGTAATTATCACCGCTTATTTCACCGCTGTAGATACAATACTTATCGTGACGTTCAGTTTTTTGCTCTTCACTTAGACCAAACAAGCCACCCATTGACGGGTCTAAGTATGCGTCCTTAGTGAAAACAATCTCATATTTTACTCTGGATACGTTTTGCACAACCAAAATCACAGCTATAGTGGTAATGGCAAGAAAGGCAATTATGATTACGCTGGCTGTATACACTCTTTTTGCTCGTCGGCTTAACCGCTTTGCCATACTACTTCCCAATGTTCCCGAAAACAATGTATGCAACTACTTCGAGTACGGCGGCAATCCCTAGGGATGCGGCAGTCAGATAGATTTGTTTTGGGTCCCGACTATACTTCTTGCCAGTCTTTTCGTTGATTTCTTTTGGAGAGTGCCACTTACCATCCTTGCCCTTAACGTGCCCCATCATATTGTTCGTGCCGCTCAGTAGACCACCTACAACTCTTACGACCAAGAAGACTGCAAAGAACCCCATTAGACCTCCGATTACAGCTCCCGCTGTAGCAGCTGTGTTTACGGTTGAACCATTCATTTTTCTTCCCTCCGCATGGCTTTGTATTATTGATAAAAGGCTTCAGCCCACCGTCTGCAAGTCCCCGCCATAAAAAAGGACACCGTGACGGTGTTCTAAGTCGTTTTCCGCATTCAGGCGGTAAAGCCCAAGTGTTTCGCACGGTGCCCTGTGTTAGGTTTTACCGACGAAACGCAAAGCGCGTTTGACCTGAATGCTTTTTACTTAGAACATTTTCATTATACCACGTCGAAGTTGGGCTTGGTAGTTTTCCCGAAACAAAATCCTTAAGCTTGCACTACTGTGGATTGGTTTGCTATACTGATTGTGTTCGGCGGCTGTAGTTCGTTTTTTGAACTCGTTATTCCCCGACATCAGTAATAACTTAATTGGGAGTTGTTTGCTGGTGTCGGGGTTTTGTGGGCGCCCGGCTCTTTGCAAATGCAAAAATAAAAGTGCAAGAATATCCGTCGAAAAAAGCCGAAGCTAAAGCCGTAGAAGAGGACGCGCTAACGATTGCCCGTTTGATTTTGGATGTCTGGAAAAATCCTACAGAGAACGGTATAATAATCGAGGACGAAAGGGAAACGAATGAAGAAAGCGAAATCNNTTAACTTTGTTGGCAGAATAGGTTGCCATTTTGGGGTTTATTCATTCGTTACCCCTGTCCGAATGGCGGCCTATTCTGTTTGCGAGGCGAACAATGGTAAGAGATGAAGCGATTGGAAACTGCAGGGTTTCTTCCGATGAACAACTAAAAAACAACAGTTTGTCGAGACAGGCTGCGGCTGTGATGAAGATGGCGGACAAACTCGGTGTTAAACTTGTAAAAATGTGGTCTGGCAGTACTTCGAGTAAAAAAGGCAGAAACGTGGGTCGAAAAGACTTGAATGAAATGCTTGAGTTTTGCAAGAAGAATAAAAAGGTAAGGTTTGCTATATTCGACGAAGTGGATAGATTTATGCGCTCCATGACCGAAATGGGGTATTTCATAACTGAATTTCAAAAACTTGGTGTGGAAGTTAAGTTTGCTTCAAAAGACTATAGTGGCGGTGGGGGTAGTGCCATGGATACATTTATGATGTTTATGGATGCGTTTCGGGCGGAATCTGAGAACGATGCCCGAAGAGATAAGTGCTTGCGTGGACACGTGAAGGCCATAGAGGAAGGGCGTTGGACTTTCCCGGCTCCTGCCGGTTATGTGAAAGGCCTTAGGGACGGTGTACACGAGCCTAACCCAAGAAGGTGGGAGTATTACCGAAGCGCATTACGACATATTGCCGGAGGTTTATTGAGTCCTAAGGAAGCGTTGGAGGTCTTTCATGCAAATTGCCCAGATATATCGAATGGAACACTGAAGCCACATACGTTTGATGATTGGAAGAGAATAATAGTGAATCCATACTACGCGGGCATTCTTGAGTTGAATAAACAAGTTAAGGCGAGGAACGAGTGCGGTCAGCACAAGCCTATGATTTCCAAGGAAGAACACTTAAGAATTGTAGAGATTGTGCGAGGAACGAAGAAAAAGCGCCCGGCGCCCCGAAAGAGCGGCAATCCTAAATACCCAATGAATGCCGTTGGTGTGTGTGATAACTGTGTTGACCGTGGTCGGGTATTTAAGTTTACGGGTAGCGACCATAACAACGGCAGAACAAAGAAAATATACGAAGACTATACGTGCAGGGGTTGCGGTCGTGTAATTAAGCGTGACAGCTTTCATGCACAGGTAGAGCAGAGGTTTGAAGTGTTAGATATGACGGAGAATGGTCGCAAAGCGTTCCAACATGCGTTGGAGATAGTCTGGAAAGCCGAGGAGTTAGGGACGCAGGAAGAGAAGAGGCGCTTGAGTGCGCGCATCAAGGATTTGGAGAAAACAAATGTGGCCCATACCAAATCGCTCTCCGACCCAGCTTTAGTTTCCGTACGTGGGCATATCGTTGATGAGATTAAGAATAACGATACGGAGCTTGAAGACTTACGCGACCAATTGGGGTCGTTGGATGAGAATATGTTGCGAAACAAGTCGGACTTTATGCGGTTTGCGGGTAAGTTTGTGGATAATTTGAGCAAGAATTTCCTGTCGCTTTCGCTGAAGAATGTCGAAGTGTGTAAACAAATTGTGTTTCCGGCTGGTTTTTGGGTCGACGAGAATAAAAAAGTTTACACACCTAAAATTAGCCCGATTTACAGATTAAAGAAAGCCCTTGCGGGGCTTCCTAGTATTGAAAAACAGACTATGGTGGATCTTGATGGGCTCGAACCATCGACCTTACGAATGTGAATCGTACGCTCTAGCCAACTGAGCTAAAGATCCATGGTTTTATTATACACACATCTGTTCGGGCTAGTCAAGCATCAGAGGTTTCTTTTGTGCTCGAAAAAGCGATTCCAGAGTAGGCGGAGGATGATACAGGCGGCGAGCATGGCGAAGAATACGCCCAGGATTGGGCCGGAGAACTCGTAAATGGCTGTTACGTGAATGAGGTTTTTAAGGATAGCTGCGCCCAGGAAGAAGCCGCCAATGGTGGTGATAATCAGGAAGATGTGCAATTTGTTGAGCGGCAGGCAGGATTTGACAACATTCATGGCCGTGATGCAGCCGAGAAGATAATACATGACGGTTGCGGTGTCGATTTGTGACCAGCCCTGGACGGGGCCGAAGAAATGCAGGAAAACTACGCAGGCAGCAATTAGGATAGCGTTGGGCAGGGAGCGGAGCAGGGAGGTTTTGAGGAAGTTGCCGACAACTGGGCGACGGTCACTCTCCAGCGCTAGCCAGAATGATGGCCAGCCTTCGATAATTTGGTCGAGCATGGTGATTTGGATGGCTACAAATGGGAAAACTGCCACGGAACCAGTGAGTGGGCTAAGGGCGCAAAGGATTACCAAGAAGAACGAGTAGATAGTTTTGATAAAGAAGATACTGCCGGCGCGGAACATGTTGTTGACAACGCGGCGGGCTTCGAAAAGAACGTCGGGGATATCGTTGAATTTTGATTCCAGCAGCACCAGGTTGGCGATTTGTTTGGTGGCGGAGTCGCCGGTGGCCATGACGATGGAAAGGTCGGCTTCGCGCAGGGCGAGGATGTCATTGACGCCATCGCCGGTCATTGCGACGGTTCGGCCCAGCGATTTAAGATGGGTAATAATAACCTTCTTTTGTTGCGGCGTGACGCGGCCGAAAATTGCGGTCGAGGATACTTTTTTTCGCAGTTCCTCGTCGGTTAGGGTTGATGTGTCGATGAAGTTGTCGTAGTTGGCAAAGCCGGCGCTGCGAGCTATGGCGGAAACGGTTGTTGGGTTGTCGCCGGAAATTATTTTCAGATCCACGCCTTGGCTGGAGAGGTATTTGAGGGTTTTATCGGCGTCTTTGCGGATGGGGTCTTCGAGCTCAATCATGGCAATCGGTTTAACATTCTTGGGCTTACTGGAGATGGTGATGTTTTGGTCGGTGACGCCGAAAAGTAGCACCCGTGCGCCTTTAGACTGGGCATCTTCGATTTCTGCCGGCACTTTGTCTAGCAGGCGACCAGGTGCGCCAAGTACAACAGTTCCGACATCTTTGAGCCGAAGTGAACTCCATTTGCGATCAGACGAGAATGATACGAGTTTGTCGCCTTTGTGGTTGCGATTCTCTTTGAAGTATTTGCGCACGGCTTGCATGGTGCCGCTATTGTCGGTGTCGAAGTGAAGATAACTACCGAGCATACTGAGAAATTGTTTTTCGCTAGAGCTGCCGAGAAGCTTGAAGCCTTTAACTTTCATTTTGCCTTCGGTGATGGTGCCGGTTTTGTCGAGGCAGAGGGTGTTGACGTAGGCCATGGTTTCGATGGAGTACATGTCTTGGACCAGAACTTTTTTGCGGCCGAGCTTGATAATGGCCATGATGAGAGAGATGACAATCAGAACGGCCATGCCCTTGGGCAGCATGCCGAGAATGGCCGAAGCGGTGGATACGACGGAGGCTTGGACGTTGTCGTGGGTGAAGACACCAGCGAATTTAATTAGAAGTGATTCAAGGAGGAGAATAACGCCAAGCGGCAAGACGATGCGACTAGTGAATTTGGTGATGGTTTTGAGGGAAGAGAGTAGTTCGGAGGTGATGGGCTTGAAGACTTTGGCTTCTATGGCGAGCTTGGTGGAGTAATTATCTTTGCCGACATGTTCGACTTCAGCGTAGCATTGGCCGCTGGTTATAACGCTGCCCGAGAGAAGATGTGAGCCGGAGCGCTTGATGATCAGGTCTGACTCGCCGGTTAGTAGGGCTTCGTTGGCTTCGACGGTGCCGTGTTTGACGATTGCATCAGACGGAACCTGGACGCCGGTGGGTAGTTTGATGATGTCGCCCAGGACGATTTCGTCCGGAGAGATGTGGACTTCTTTGCCGTCGCGGATTACGCAGATTGGGTCTTTGTTAAGGATCATGAGTTTATCCACGATATTGCGGGCGCGGAGTTCAACAAAAATGCCGACGACGATGTTGTTGAGAATGAAGACCATAAAGAGTGCGTTGGAGTAAGACCCGACCGCGAGCAGACAGATGGCGATGAAGGTGTTGACGGCGTTGAAAAGAGTAAAAGTGTTGCCACGAATAATATCCCAAGTAGATTTGCTGGAATCAACTTTGAAGGAATTGTCGAGTCCCTCTAGTTGGCGCGTTTTTACTTCTGCGCTGGTGAGGCCGTTGGGTATTGACTTATTCATATTTAGCTTATTATATCTTATGATGGAATGGGATTCAAGGGTGAGGGTTTTGGTTGTCCTAGAAGAGGCGAACTGAACAAAATCATTAACATTTTGTAGCCAATTACTATTTTCTAAGTATAGAAGACCCCAAGATATTGAACAATATCGAGCGGGTCTCTTTTTGTGCGTGGGCTGAGAGTTGCCCATATACACATGGCATGCTGACGCACTCCCGCGTAGCTTGAAGAAGAGATTATGTCGTAAAAGATTTCAGATGCTTCTCTAGTTTGAGAAAATGTGCTTCAAAAGCTTTTGCTCTTGATAACACGTCAGACGGAGATTCGTATGTTGTTAATGCAGAAATATAAGTGTGCGCCGCGTCATCGCGTTCTTTTTTTAAGGTATTCATCGACTGATAAAGATTGTCTTTTATACCATCTCCTTCCAAGCCAGACTCGATATAATCTAGGCCAATAACCCCAACAGCAAGAATCATAATATCTCTTAAGTTTTTGCTGCTAAACCCGTAGATTTTTTCAAGCTTATTCGTAAAACAGCTCTTAGTTTCACGGGGGAGTGCTTTTTCAGTAATGTAGCTCTGGAAGATAGAATCAATAGCCTTTTCTATCCAACCGCAAAGCTCAATGAGACCGAGCTTTGAGACATATACTTTCATTTTATTGTCAGTAGAATCTAAGTTATATATCCTATCTAACTCGCGGAGGGTGTCCATCAACTCCGCTGATGGAATCATCTCGAGAAGACCTCGGTAGCAACTTTGATACGCTCCTCCACCTTCTTTTTTGACGTTAACCCGTCCGACAGTTGGGCTACACTGTATGCGGCATTGTTCGCAAAATCCATATACAGATCCTGAATTGACGCGTCGGTTTTTACCATAATCGATGAGTTGTTTCTCATTACCCCAAGCAAAAGGGCTTCTTTGACGGTACGGCTTAACGGACGAATATCGAGTGCCCATTTTTCGATGATAGCGTGTAGGCATGTCGTTGCCAACTCTAGCACTTGGCTCTTATCCTCGTTACGATTCTTGCTCATGTATGCATTTAGGAATCTACCCATCTTCCCATCATACGAGCTGGCTTTCTCGAAGAATGCAACTACACGAAGCAAGTATTCCTCGTTTGATGAGCGCGTGTTTTTTCCAAAGAACTTGCTGACAAGACTTCGCTTTGCGAACTTCTTTATTGAGTCGTTTAGTCTGCCTGAGTATATACAGTTTCGTATCTCTTGGTTTGTAAGCGGTAGCGACCCGGTATTGAGTCGGTGGAAAATCATATTAATATATTCAGCATTATCGGGCTTGCCGAGATCGCAGTGAATGACGGTCACCGGAATCATCACATTCTGAACGGTGGGCCACACCTCTGGGTGATTATCTTTTATGAATCGGTTGGTCTTTCCGGATATTCTAGCGTCCACGTCGCTGAGAGCAGACATAGTCCACTCCTCGTCATATTCAAAGAACCTGTTCAGCGTACTAATCCGTTGTAGTCCATCGATAACTAATCTGGTCTTACTAGACGAGTCTAAACAAAAACACATACTTGGGATAGGCAGCTGCTTTAGGAGGCTGTCTATAAATCTTGTCTGTTTGTATAATGGCCAAACAAACCCTCGCTGAAAGCCTGGCGAAATATCAAGTTGCTTTTCTTTGCATAATCGAAATAAGTCCGCACAGGATCTTTGCTCAGTGAACGCCACCATACCTTCTGGCGTACTAAGGTTTTCCTCAACTTCTGTAAGTGAGCTGTCTTCAAGTTTTTTTATTTGAGTATCGTTCATAGTTGTTCTCCTGCGCCTATTATACCACAGATGCTGCGCTATAGATTTTGCCTTGCTGGGACAGGTATCGTGACTGGTACTTGTACCCGACATGTGATCGACCTAAATTACTGGAGGATCTCTTACGACAGTAAGACTAGGTGAACAAAAAATCGCCGAAGGCGGCGGGGTCTCTACCGACCCTAAGTCGTTGATGTTATGTATTTGAGTTACGACATAATGGTCGGGGCAGCGGGATTTGAACCCACGACCTCACGGCCCCCAGCCGTGCGCGCTACCAAGCTGCGCCATGCCCCGAAACGTTTGAACCCTTTTATTATAACACTATTTGAGATATAATGAGTGCAATATGGCAGAAATTAAGTTGGATTTGGATAAGTTGCGGGCGGAATTGGTGGAGTTGGAGGCGTTTTTGGCGACGCCGAATTCGTATGCGGACGCGGAGTTCTCGGGCAAGAATCGGCGGTTCAATGAATTGACGGAGATTATTGAGTTGGCGGAGCGGCGAGAGAAGTTGGAACGGAATTTGGCCGAGGCTAAGGAGATAGCGGGCGGTGGCGACGAAGCGTTGGCGGAGATGGCGCGGGAAGATGTGGCGCAGACTGAGGTGGATTTGACGAGGTTGAACGCGGACTTGTTTGCGAAGTTAGCTCCGAAAGACCCGAATGATGGCAAGAATGTGATTGTGGAGATTCGGGCTGGGGCGGGAGGGGACGAAGCGTCGCTGTTCGCGTCGGAGTTATTAAAGATGTACCTGCGATTTGCGGAACGACACGGGTTGAAGACGGAGATTATGAGCGAAAACGTGAATGAAACTGGCGGGCATAAGGAAGTGGTTTTTCGGGTGATTGGTGACGAAGCGTATGGTTTGTTTNNATGAAGCCTATAGTTTGTTTAAATTCGAGGGAGGGGTGCACCGAGTGCAGCGAGTGCCGGTGACAGAGAGCCAGGGGCGGATTCACACTTCTACGGCGACGGTTGCGGTGTTGCCAGAGGCCGAGGAAAAAGAGATTGCGATTCGGCCAGAAGACCTGAGGATTGATATTTATCGTTCGGGCGGACATGGCGGCCAATCGGTGAACACGACAGACTCGGCGGTGCGGATTACGCATATTCCCAGCGGGATTGTGGTGGCGATGCAGGATGAGCGTTCGCAGCTACAAAACCGGGAGCGGGCGATGAGTGTGTTGCGGTCGCGATTGATTGAACGGCAGGTAGCGGCGGAGCAGAGTGCAGCCAGTGCGGCTCGGAAGTCGCTGATTGGCACGGGCGATAGGTCAGAGAAAATTCGCACATACAATTTTCCGCAGGACAGGATTACGGACCACCGGATTGGTTATTCACGCTCTGGGTTGCCGCAGGCGATGGGCGGGGAGATAGACGATTTGGTGGAGCAGTTGACTGCCTACGAGCGGAACTTGCTTGCGGAAAATGCGTCGAATGGATGATGTCGTTGGCAGTAAGTCTGATGGTTTGACAATTGACGGATTGATTGAGTTGGCGAATTCTCTTGGTGTGAGTCGTTTGGATGCGGAGGTGATGCTGATGGAAGCGCTGGGTGTTGATAAGGCGCATTTGATCTTGCATGCGGATGACGAGCTGCCAGTGGATGTTGTAAAAACCACAACATCTTGGTTGGAGAGGCGGGCAAGACATGAGCCACTGGCGTATATTTTGGGATATAAGGAGTTCTATGGGCGGCGGTTTATGGTCGATCCGGAGGTTTTGATTCCGCGACCAGAAACGGAGGCATTGGTGGAAGAGGCTTTGAGGCTGGCGAAACCAGGCGCAAGGGTCGTGGACGTCGGTACTGGTTCCGGCGCTATCGGTATCACCATGAAGCTAGAGCGACCGGATTTGGACGTGACATTGACGGATGTAAGTGAAAAAGCGCTAGAGGTGGCCCGGAAAAACATGGAAAAATGGCAGATTTCTATGCAGATCCGAAAGTGTGACTTACTGTTTTGCATGGAAACGCAGTTTGACTTGATTTTGGCTAATTTGCCGTATGTGGATAAGGGGTGGGGAATTGAGCAGTCTTCGCCGGAAACGGGGTTTGAGCCGAAACTGGCGCTATTCGCGGAAGATGGCGGTCTGGGGTTGATATATCGGCTATTGGCGCAGATCCGAGCGCAAGATGTTTTGGCTAAAGACGGTTTTATTGTGCTGGAGGCTGATCCGTGTCAGCACGAAGAGATTATTAGGTTTGCTTACGACCTTGGGTTTGAGCGTGTAAAAACTCGGGGCTATGCTCTGGTCGTAAAATGACCCTTGAAAAAACTGGACAGGTGTAGTATATTTGATGGTGTAATCCCCTGTAGCTCAATGGTGGAGCAAGAAGCTGTTAACTTCGAGGTTGCCAGTTCGAGTCTGGCCGGGGGAGCCAAGCATAGGCACTATGGGAGACCATGGTGTTTTTGCTTGCGGGTTGTTAGGAATTGGTGCGTAGCAGGTATTGTTTTGTTATTAATAGGTTGGTATAATCGGAGTATGGCTGGAAGGTTGGGCAAATTAGACAAAACTATTAGTTTTGCGGCGGAGAAGACGGAAGCTGGGCCGTCGGTCTTTGTAAGCGTGTTTACTGGGTTTTCCGATAAGCAAGAAGAACCAGAACTGAAGAATTATAACTTGAAAAGTGATTTTGATAGCGGAACGGTGAGGTTTGGCCGATCGGCAGATAACGATATTGTGATTAACTCGCCACTGGTTTCGTCGCACCACGGGCATTTTGAGGTGGTTCCGCAAGCGGGAGAAAAACCGGGAACAGTTAAGGTGTTTGATGATGGAAGCACAAACAAGATATATGTGAACGGAACTTTGGTTAAAGAGAGGGTGCTGAAGGATAACGATATTGTGCGGATTGATAATATCAGCAGGCCGCTTTCGGACGGTGTGTTGATGCTGATGTCGGCAAGCGAGGCGACGACGTATAAGATGATGCGTAAGTTGCGCGGAAAAAAGATAATTATTGGCAGGTCGGCGCAGGCGGGCTTGCGGTTGCCGCACCTGACGGTGTCGAGGCGGCATATCTCGCTGGACAGGACTGCGGACGGCAAGTATAGAATAAGCAATCTTTCGCAGACTAATCCAGTTATTGTGAATAGTGATTTGCTATTGAAACCGAGGGTCCTAAAGGACCGCGATGTGATATTACTATCGGTATATGAATTGATTTATATTGAGAATGTGGGTTTGATATATAAAGAAGATCCGGAGAATTTGAGTGCAAAGGTGAAAGAAGATGTGGCGGCTGCGGTGCGGCATGCGGAAAACGAGAAAGACCGGAAGCGTGCGGAACGTTATAACAAGATAAGCACAATGGGCAAGATGGCTGAAGCTTTGAGTGATATATTAAGTGTTTTTAAGTTGGGGGCGTGATGGATAAAAATATCGGCAAAACGGTTTTTGAGAACTGGAAGATTGATTCAGTAATTGGTGAGGGTAGTTTTGGCAAGGTATATCGGATTAAGCGGAAAGAGATGGGGAGCGAGTATTGGGCGGCGCTGAAGATTGTGGAGTTTCCGAGAGAGAATGAGCTGAAGCGAGTGCTGGGCGAGGGGAGGACCGAAGAGGAGGCTAGGGAGTATTTTCGCGCACATGCTAATAAGTATATTGAAGAAGTGAAGCTGATGTATCAGCTGCGGGGCGATACAAATATAGTGAGTTTTGACGACCATAAAATGACTGACGGCAAGAAAGAAATTAAGTTCACTATTATGCTGAAGATGGAATTACTGACTCCTTTGGTTGAATGGCTGCGGGAGCGGAAGTTGACGCGGGAAGATGTGGTTAAGCTGGGCGTGGATATTACCCGGGCGCTGGAATCTTGCGCCAAGCTGAAGATTATTCATCGGGATGTGAAGCCAGAGAATATCTTTGTGTCGAAGCAGGGAAACTTTAAGCTGGGGGATTTTGGCGCAGCACGGACGTTAGAGCGGACGACGTCTGGACTCTCTAAAACAGGTACGCCACTCTATATGGCGCCAGAGATTCAGAACAACTTGCCGTATGGACCAACGGTGGATACGTATTCTCTGGGGTTGGTGCTATACAAATTGGTGAATAATAACCGTTTGCCGTTTTTCCCGGAGCCGCCAGTGCCGGTTTTGGGCGATGATGAAGAGGCGGCGATGCGCAAGCGAATGAGCGGGGAAAAGCTACCGCGACCAGCGCGGGCTGGAGGAAAATTGGCCCCGATTATACTCAAAGCGACGGCGTTTGACGTGAATGACCGGTATCGCAATCCAACGGAGTTCAAAAAAGACTTGGAGAAATTGCAGAACGCGCGGGGCATGACGGAGGTGGTTTTGCTGAATGCGAATGTTGTCGCAGGAAGTGGAACGGTCTCTGCAACCGGGGGCGAAGAAGAGANNACGGTGCGGGCTGGAAATGAAGAGGGTCAGGATAATTCGCAGACGATTCGTGCCGAGGTTGATGCGGAGGCTGCTGCGGCGGCAAGATCGGAGCAGAAAAAGATTGATTTGGATAAAGAGACTGGCGAGAAAGCAAAAAAGCGAAAACGTTTGGTTTTGTTGATTGGAGGGGTTCTGTTGGCGCTCGTGGCGATAGTGCTGGGAATAGTTTTTCTGCGTGAGGAATCAGCGGTGGCGGAGTTTGCTACGGAAACGGCGACGTACCAAGTTGGCGAGAGTGATGATTTGCTACTGAGGATTAGTAGTGTGGCTAGAGAAGAATTGACTTGGGAAACTGGCGATGAGGGCGTGGTTGCGGTGGATGAATCGGGTAGAGTTACGGCACGGGGCGTAGGCAAGACGGATGTAAAAATCTTGTTCCGGGACAAGATTCTGGATACTTTGAGTGTTGAGGTGTTGACGAATATCGTTGAGGTTGCGCAGATTAACCTGAACCAGACCGAAGTGAGACTGAAGGTTAGTGAGGAGTTTATGTTGCAGACAGAGATTATACCGGAAGATGCGAGCAACAAAGAGTTGATATATAAGAGCGAGAATACGGCGGTTGCCGGGGTTGATAATGGGAAGATTACGGGTGTGAATCCGGGTGAGGTGAAGATTATCGTGACGGATTTTCGAGAGAGGACGCGGGTGGACGTGTTGGTCGTGGTGGAAAGTGCGCCAAATGGTGGTGCCGGTAGTAGTAGCGGTGGAGGGAGCAGCAACAATGGCGGCGGGTCGTCTAGCGGCGGGCAACAGCCGACTGCCTCGAAACCGAGCAGCGGGGGGTCAACACCAGCAAGGAATAAAGTGATTCAGTATCGTTATCGCGACAAGACCACGAAGACGTCTAGTTCGGCGAGCGAGACGGGTTGGACCTACCAGAGCGAGGCTTGGGGTGCGTGGGGTGGTTGGAGTGGCTGGTCGCGGACTAATCCTGGGGGCAACAACGAGACTAGGAATGTTGAGAACAAGCAGGTGGCGGATCAGACAACGTATAGAAATGAGCACCATTGGAAATACCGGAGGTATTATTGTGGCCGGACTTCGGTATGGAACTACGACAGGGGTTGTGGCAGTTGGCAAAACATAGATATCACATGGGCATTGCAGCCAAAGGGTGACTGTGGCGTTGGAAACTGTACAAAATATGGGTCTTACGACTATAATGGTACGGGTAATAATGATTATTGGTTCCCGAATGGCGAATACGATAAGCAGATTGCAAATCCAACGACTTATCATACGGAATATCGCTATCAAACCCGCTCCAAAGTATATACACTCTGGAAATGGGGAGATTGGAGTGGATGGAGTACAACAAAAGTTAATAAGAGTGACGCTCGGGATGTGGAAGAAAGGGAGATAGTGGAATGAGTCTAAAGATTAAAAGCGCTTTGTATGCAAATGTGGGAAAAGTGCGGACGAGGAATGAGGACAACTTTTATGTGGCTGGGCGCAGTTGGGAGGGCAAAAGTATTGAGTCGAAATTGGCGACAAGCGAGGCGGATCGGCAACTTTTTGCGGTTTTTGATGGGATGGGCGGAGAAGCGCATGGCGATATTGCCGCAAAGCTGGCAGTGGAAAGGTTCGCACGGCTGAGTAAGGACATGAAAGAGCGAACGCTGAAGGCTAGGGATTTAACGGTTAATATCCAGGACGCCAATGATGACATTTGCGAATATATGCAGACTAATAAAACGCGACAGATGGGAGCGACGGCTGCTGCGGTGTATGTGGACGAGAATACGATTGTTTCGCTAAATGTGGGAGATAGTCGGATTTACCGGATGTGGAATGGGACGTTGAAACAGGTTTCGATTGATCATACGACTGGGGAACGTGATGGAGTGAAAGGGGGATTGACGCAGCACTTGGGGATTCCGAGCGAGGAGATGGCGATCGTGCCGGCCCAGACCACGGAGGCGACAAAACATGGTGTGCGCTATTTGATTTGCAGCGATGGTTTGACCGATATGGTGTCAGAGCCGGAGATTGAGAGAGCGCTACGGGAAGAGGAGAACTTGGCGAGGGCGATTGAAGAGCTGGGAAAGATGGCGATGGCAGCTGGGGGCAAGGATAATATCACTGCAATTGGCGTAGAGATTGCAGAGGTGAAGTCGCGCGAACGGTTGATTAGGCGGTTGTTGGTTGGTGGCGCGATATTGTTGGCGTTGGTGGGCGGAGTGTTATTGGCCCGGCATTTGGTGACGCAGGTGTTTGCGCCGAAGACTGCGGCGACGGGGATAGTTTTGGAGCAATCGGCACTGAACCTGAATATAGGGGAGAGCCGGAAGTTGAACTATGAGATTTATCCGAAAGATGCAGCGGAGACTCGGGTGACTTGGCAGAGTTCGGATGGGAATGTAGCGGTTGTGGAAGAAGGCGTGGTAAGGGCGCGGGGAGCGGGTACAGCAACGATTACGGCGACGGTTGTTGGGACGGATATTCGCTATTCCTGCTCGATTAGCGTGGATTAAAGGCTAGTTTATTTATTGCGCTAATTTATCACGCCCAGTTTGAGTTTGAGCTCGAGGATGCGGAGGATGGATTGGTCAAGGCGGGATTCGGGAATCTGGTTGGTGGTGATGAGGTTCTGGAGTGCGGCCGTGGCCTCGGTGTAGTTTGCGGGCATGAGGAGGATATCGACACCGGCAGAGATGCTGTTTTGGACGATCTGCTCGGTTGTGTAGTAGTTGCTGATAGCGCCCATATTCAGGGCGTCAGTGATGACTATGCCGTTGAATTGCAGCTCGTCGCGGAGAAGGTCGGTGATGATGGTCTTAGACATGGTGGCGGGGAGGCCGGAGGGGTCGATGTTGGGAAGGGTGATGTGGGCAGTGAGGACCAGGTCGGCGCCGGCCTGAATGCCGGCTTGGAATGGGATGAGTTCTACCTGGCGGAGGCGGGCGAGGTCGGCGTCGCTGGTGGCGCTGGTGGTGTGGGGATCGGTGGTGGGGT
>DBCV01000016.1:0-1006 GCA_002293245.1 Candidatus Saccharibacteria bacterium UBA949
CCGGCGATAGCGCTAGCTATTCGGAAAAGTGCGTGCGAGCCCTAGGTTCTACTCGGCTTTCTCGTCTTTCTTCTCTGGTTTTTTGCTCTTTTTCTGCTTTTTCTCGGAGTCTTTGTACAGGACGAAGATGCCCCCAGCGGTCACTAGGATGCCGATTACCAGAACGACGATAAAAGCGGTGCGGCGTGAGGCAATCGGTTTTTTGCAGGTTGCGCTTTGACTCACTCCGCCTTGGCCCAAGTAATTTGCTAGGCCGTCCATCCAACCGCCAACAGAGCTGGATTCTTCCGGAGAGAATACGGATCCGCATTCGTATGTGGCGTTGATGGTTGCGTTTTTGGCTGTCACCCTGCTAGCGCCCATAGCGAAAGAAATGATGATCATCGCTATACCCAAAACTATGGCGATGGTCGACAGCTTGCCCAAGAACGTCATGCGCGCCCAGAAACTTTTTTTCTTTTTGTTCTTCGCCGTTTTTTCGTCCATACCTCGCTCCTTATTGCCAATGGTTAATTTAATATCATTATAATTCAGCGGCGTGGAAAAATCAACGCTGATTTTCCCGCCGCTCCTCTCGCTCGAGGTCGCGCTTTTTGATTACTTCGCGCTTGTCATAGGTCTTTTTACCTTTGCCCAGGGCAATGACGAGCTTGATCCATTTACCCTTATTCAGCAAGCGAAGTGGCACAATCGTCACGCCCTTTTTATCCTTTTCCGAAATCAGGCTTAGTATTTGTTTTCTGGTGGCTAATAATCTCACGGGGTTAGTGTCGACGGTGGTGCCGGGGCTGTTTTTTTCGTTTAACCGCACGGAAAACGAAGCGTTGTTTAGCCACAGCTGGTCCCCGCGAGTCGTCACGAATGCGCCCTTGAGTTGCACGCGGCCATCGCGGGCGGCACGGACTTTTTTGCCGGAAAGCTCCAAACCCACTTTAAGCTCATCGCCCGTGGCGTAGTCAAACTTGGCCCGGCGGTTAAATATCGCGCCGCCGCCCGGGCCATGACC
>DBCV01000016.1:1041-13030 GCA_002293245.1 Candidatus Saccharibacteria bacterium UBA949
CCCCAATCAAATTTCTGAGCTTCCGCCATGCCTTTTTTGACCATTTCTGCACGGACCTCCTGACTGTCCACGCTATGCACAGCATCAGCAAAAGCTCGAGGATCTAACGGGTTGAAGTATCTTGCGGCGGGGCCGGCCACTTCGTGAAACACCGGGATGTCAGAAAGAACCACCGGCACGCCGAACTCCATCGCCTCCACAGTTGGCAAACCAAACCCCTCGGATAGGGAAGCCGAGACTAATAGCGCATCTTCCGCCAGTATTTTTGCTTCTTTCGGCGCATCAAACCCGCCATGGTAGATGATTTTCGCACCCTGCGGCTTGACCTTTGCCTGCCTGAGCTTTGATTTTTCGCTCATCGGGCTCAGTAAGTGTAATATGCGTCCGGGCAGGAACTCCATCCCACGAATTAGTGTTGCGATATTTTTGTGATAGTCATCCGAGCCGATAAATACGATGTTCTTGGGCGGCAAGAGTCCGATTTTCGGTGTCAGACCCGAGACTTTATGCAGGCTGCGGGGGGCATTATAGACAATCTCAACCGGTTTTGTTGTAAGTTTGGCCGCTAGTATACGCCGCTTGGCATCCTCGCTGACCGTCATAACTGTATCGGCGGATTTCAGGGCCATTCGCCCTAGCAGGTAGGTGCTGAAATAGATTTTCCAGCCGATACGCACAAGCAGGGGCATCTTGGCCGGCGGGTGATTATACTCGTAGTAGGTCATATCCTGCTGGGTCAGGATCAGTTTGAACTGGCCGCCATTCCGCCGCAGAGTTTGCATGGGCGAATAGACGACATCTGGATGGAGCTTTTTGAACACACAGCCGGAAAAGAACTCCTTGATGCTAGTTGGTGCGTGGATTTTGAGTGTTTTCGCGCCCGAGGGCAGGAACTTTTTTTGCTCGTCGTCGCATATTAAAAATGATAGGCCCATGTCGCGAAACCGGGCATCATTTTGGACCAATCGGAAAACCGACCTAGCCAGGCTAGTCGAATAGAGCGACACGCCATCGTGGTAGTCTGTGCGAATAAACCTTGCATCAAAAAACAGTTTCATGATGTAGTTATTATAACACGCCCGAGCCGTGTGGATTTACGGGAAAACGCACTAACTGCGTATCCCTTATAAATACTTTTTAGGGAAGATTATATGTATGATATAATTATAAGCATGAAAATTGTTATAGCGTCTGATATGTACTGGCCGGCGATAAATGGGGTGAGCGTGTTTAGCCGCAATCTGGCGCGCGGGTTGGCCGAGCGGGGGCACCAAGTTGTGGTACTGGCGCCCAGCCAGACTGGCGAAGCGTATGAAGAGGCGGACGGCGGGGCTCAAGTTGTACGGCTCAAGTCCGTATCCTTTCCGTTCTATCACAATCAGGTAGATAAAGTGCCAGAGAAAAAGTTCGGCGTGTATTCTAACGGCTTTAAAGTTAGCTTGACGCCGAGCAAAGAAATCAAGGCTGTGTTTGACGAATTTAAGCCGGATGTGGTGCATAACCAGCAGTACCTGATTATTGGTCAAGCTGTGTCGCGCATCGCTCGCAAGCGGGGCATTCCGATTGTTTTTACCAATCATGTAATGACTGAAAACCTGCTGGATAATCTCCGACTAATAGCGCCGTTTTCCCGGCCTATCAACACGATGCTACGGCATTATGGCATGAACTTCATGAAGAACTTTGACTATATTACTATGCCGACCGAGCGGGCTATAGGCGTGTCTTTGCGCAACGAAAAGGACCTGCGCAAGATTAAGGTGCCGATAAAAGCAATTAGCAACGGTATTGACCTATCGCGGTTTAAGCCTGACGCAAAGTGGAGAGACCAAAAGATCGTTTCATATATCGGCCGAATGGATAAAGAAAAACACATCGGCGTATTGGTGGAAGCGTTCCGTGATGTGCTTGGGAAAGTACCACAGGCAAGCTTGTTGCTGGTTGGTGACGGCAACGACACTTCGGGGTTGAAACAGCAGGTGGCAGAGATTGGGTTGTCGGACAAAGTGACATTTGCCGGCCGAGTGACAGGTGACGAGCTAGTCAGGCTGCACCAGGTTGGCACGGTTTTTTGCATGCCGTCACCAGTGGAACTGCAGTCAATTGCCACGCTAGAGGCCATGGCTTGCGGGCAGCCGGTCGTTGCAGTTAATGCCGGCGCACTGGCCGAGCTTTGCCAAAATGGCGTAAATGGTTTCCTGATAAGCCCGGATGACATTGAGCAAACGAGCAAAGGGCTTACTAAAATTCTTGCCGACGATACTTTGCGGACCGAGTTCAGTAGAGCTAGTCTAGAAATCGCGCGCAAGCATGACATGCAATATACGCTGGATCAATACGAAGAAGTTTACCGCGAGGTGATCGCGGCCAGGGAATAGTTGGGGCTTTAACCGAGAAACTTTTTAATCTCCTGGGCGATTTCGGTAGATTTTTCGTAATGAATCAAATGGCCGTGGCCGGGGAACTCGACTAGCTTGGTTTGGCGAAGTTGTTTGGCTAGGTTGCGTACGCTAGCTATCGGCGCGATCTTATCTTTATCGCCAGAAAGAAATAGGGCTTGGTTGTGGGCTGTCAGCAAGTCTTCATTGAGCCGACGCGAGCCAGCTTCGTTCATTGCCTCAAACATGGACCTAGCGCTGGAAAACTTACCGAAAAAGCGCAAGTGTTCGTCTTTGATCCAGCGTTTCAGTTGTTTGTCGGGCGTTTCGGTGTGCTGCCAAGTGATAAAGCGAGTAATTAACTTGCTGCGAGCCAGTTTTTCCTGCGCACCGTGTGGGGTTTTTAATAAGAGCTGGACGAATCCTGCGATTCGTTTTTGGCCTTTTTCGTTAAACTGAGCGGAGGCAATGGGCGCTAAAAGCACCAATTTGTCGGCTACGATTGCTGGGTGTTTAGCAACCATTTTCGCAACAATCAGCGCCCCGAAAGAGTGAGCGACCACATGCGGTTTTTGGGGCAGGTTTTGCGACTTAATAAAACCCGCCAGCCAGTCAGCGTAATTATCCACTGTGTGTTTTTTGTCTGGCCACTCGGCACTTTCGCCAAATCCGGGCAGATCTGGAATGATGATGTTGAACTCTTCTTTTAGATTTTCGGCAATCTTTAGAAATCCATGATGGTCGCCACGGAAGCCGTGCACCATGACCAGATAGGGCGCATCTTTCGGTCTTGTATCCCAGTTTTTCCAGATGAATTCTCTTTTTGCCATAGTGATGTTATAATAATGTATATGCTACTAGATGTCAATATCACAGAGAAGAGTTTTGGGTCAAAAAGCCTGATGAACGACGTGCGGTTCAGTGTGAACGACGGCGAGAAGATTGGGCTAATTGGGCGCAATGGAGTAGGGAAGTCTACGTTGCTCAGGATTCTTTCGGGTGAAGATACGGATTTTACGGGTGAACTTCAAGCCCGCCGAGGTGCTGTTGTGGTGGCTACGAATCAAGAATACGCGGATGTGGGCGACAAGACGGTGATGCAATATATCTTGGGCGGATTACCAGAATACCTGAAATTGAGCAAGATTTTGAACGAATACCCAGCCAAAATGGGCAGCAATTTGAAAATGATTGAAACGTATTCGGAAGCGCTGGAACGTTTTTCGGCCAAGGATTTCCACTTTGTTGAGGGCAAGGTTGCCGAGGAATTGAAGAACTTTGGCATGGGTGGCTACGAGAGTCGGGCGTTTGCCAGCTTGTCTGGCGGGCAAAAACGCTTGACCGAAGTGGTGAAGATTATGCATGCCAGCGCTGATTTGGCGGTAATCGATGAGCCAACTAACTTCATGGACTATGTGGCGAAAGCCCAATTTATAGAGTGGTTGAAGTTGGCGCCGGAGGCGGTTGTGATTATTACGCACGACCGCGATGTCCTGGGCGAAGTTGACCGAATTATTGAAATCAAAGACGGCGCTAGCGTCGCCTTCAAGGGAAACTATGCTGATTACTTGGCGCAAAATGCCGTCAAGACCAGTACTGGCATGAACGAGTTCGAAGTGACACAACGCAAGATTGCCAATTTAAAAAAACAGGTGGCATACGCGCGCAGTAAAAAGGCCGGCTGGTCGGGTACGGCCGACAAGAAGAACCCATTCGTGGTTATGGAAGAAAGGGCATTGCGCGAGATTGCCAAGCTGAGCGAAGTTGAGAAGCCGAGTTTTTGGATTGATAAGGATAGTGTGGCAAATTTGAACTATAAGGATGCGGGTCGTTATGGAAAATATAAGGCCCGCAATGTGCGAATTGGTCTAAAGGATTCGGGTGGGCAATCGCGGAGGACGATTTTCAAGGTCTCCGATTTGTCGCTCGGGTATTCGGCGCCGCTTTTTTCTGGATTGAGTTTTGAGTTGAATGAGGGCGAGGTTATGGAAATTCGCGGGCGAAATGGCGCGGGAAAGTCAACGTTGATTAAGGCGCTATTATCCGCCACTGCTTTCGCAAGTTCTGCAACAAAGGGACGTTCTGGCAAGCTAGTCCAACCGCGAACAGCGTCGCCCGCGCCCGTCGGCACGGGGCGGTCGCGCTTTTCTCTCGGGCTGCCGCCCTCCGAGACATCGCTCTGGACTAATTCACGGCGAGCAGAATCCGAATACACATATTCAAGTGTGCGGGCGACGGTGGTGCCAACGGCGAAGACTTTTTTGCCGGTGGTTTTTGCTTGATTGATTGCAGCGAGAGTTTCGGGTGGGATTTCAAAGTATTCCGAGTGCATTTTGTGGTTTTCGACTTCGTCGGCGCGGATCGGCAGGAAAGTGCCGAGGCCGACGTGCAGGGTCAGACGGGCGACTCTAACGCCCTTGCTGCGGAGTTTTCCTAGGAGCTCATCGGTCATATTCAGACTGGCGGTGGGTGCGGCGGCAGAACCGGGGGTTTGGGCAAAAACGGTTTGATATCGCTCGGTGTCTGCGGATTCGGCGTTGCGCTTCATGTATGGTGGCAGCGGAACTGTGCCGTATTTTTCGGTGAATTCCAGCAGATTTATTCCGTCCTCGCCGCGTGCAATCGCTAAGCCGTTGCCCAAAATCTCGTCGATAGCAATTCTTTCTGTGCCGCCATCGATTTGCAACTCGTCGCCCTGCTTCAGGCTGCCACGGTACATCACTTTGTGTCTTTGCCAGCCGTCGGCGTCTTCGCTGTGCCGTTCTAGTACAACAATCTCGCGCGGCTTGCCGTCCGACATGCGTCGAAAAAACAAGCGGGACTTAATAACTTTTGTGTCGTTCAATACCACGACGTCGCCCGGCTCCACAAAGTCAGCGAGGTCGCGGTATCTTTTATCTTGCAGTTTGCCGGTTTTGCGTTCCACTACCAGGAGACGTGTGGCACCGCGCTCTTTTGGTGGAAACTTGGCCACCAATTCATCCGGCAAGTCGTAATCATAATCACTGATCCTCATTAGTCTTCGGCAAACTGCGAGTTGTATAACTCTTCGTAAAATCCGCCTTTTTTCATTAGCTCGCTATGACTGCCCTGCTCGACGATGTTGCCGTTCTTCATCACTAGAATTAGGTCAGCGTCACGAATTGTGGACAGCCGATGGGCTATGATGAAGCTAGTCCGGCCTTTCGTAAGGCGCTCCATAGCTTCTTGAATCAGGCCCTCGGTACGGGTATCAACGCTAGATGTAGCTTCGTCCAGAATCATCATCGGGGCATCAGCCACCATGGCCCGGGCAATGGTCAGCAACTGCTTTTCGCCGGCCGATACTATCTCGGCGTCGCCGTCAATTTGAGTACCAAAGCCATGCGGTAAGCTTTCGACAAAGTGCGATACGTGAGCCGATTTAGCCGCTTTCTTTACGTCATCTTCGCTGGCGCCGGTCTTGCCATAGATCAAGTTCGCCATGATTGAGCCATCAAATAACCATGTGTTCTGTAAGACCATGCCAAACTGGTGGCGCACCGCGGAACGAGGTAGCGTTCTAGTGTCAACACCGTCGATTAAGATCTTGCCGGAGCTGGGATCGTAAAAGCGCATCAAGAGATTAACGATTGTAGTTTTTCCAGCACCAGTAGGGCCAACGATAGCTACTTTCTGGCCCGGCTTAATGCTTGCCGAAAAACTATTGATTACCGGACGATCGGGCTCATAGCTAAACGAAACGTCCAGGAACTCGACTGCCCCTTTGACGGCTCCTAGCTCGGCAGTACCAGTGTCATCCTCTTCTGGTTCTTCCAAGAATTCAAAAACTCGCTCAGCGGCAGCAACTGTGCTCTGCAGAACTGTGGCAATTTGTGCTACCTCTACTATGGGCTGATTAAATTGGGAAACATATTGAATAAATGCCTGAATATCGCCGATGGATATTTTGCCATTGATTGCAAGCCAGCCGCCCAGAACGGCAGAAGCGACATAGCCCAGGTTGGAAACAAAGTTCATGATGGGGAACATTAGACCGCTAAAGAACTGGGACTTCCATGAACTGCCATAAAGCTGGCGGTTGATGCCCGAGAACTTCTTTTCCACTTTCGGTTCGCCCGAAAAAGCTTTGATAACGGTTTGTCCAGCGTAAATCTCTTCGATATGTCCGTTCAATTCACCCAGTTCGTCCTGCTGGTTCTTGAAGTGCTTTTGTGTACGCTTCGTGATCACGCCAACTAGGCCAGCGCTTATCGGCAACACAGCAAGAGCGATTAGGGTCATTTGCCACGAAATTGTAAACATCATGATTAAAATACCAACGATCATCGCGACCGACGCAACGGCATCCGCAAGGCTCTGGCTAAGTGTTTGTGCGATAGTATCGACGTCGTTAGTGACGCGGCTTAGTGTGTCGCCATATTGGTGCTTATCGAAGTATGAGATAGGCAGGCGATTGATTTTTTGCGAAATGTCGCGCCGGTAATTAAGCATTACTCTTTGCGTCACTCTAGCTAATATCCAACCGCTCAGATAATTACAAATGGTTGCCAGAATATACAGACTAATCAGCATCAACGCAGTACGAGCCAATGATGCGTAATCAAACTCTGCTATAAAGCCCATCTGCTTCGCCATAAGGTCTTTGACGATTTGGTTGGTCATTTCGCCAAGGATTTTTGGGCTGACAATCGAGAATGCGGTAGAGGCTACGGCCAGAATCAATGTGGCGATAATAGCGATCTTGTGCGGCGCAAGGGACCTAATCAATTTTCCGACGGACTTCTTAAAGTCTTTTGGTTTTTCACCAATCATTCCGGCCATCGGACCGTTTTTTGGTGCGGAATTGCGCTTGCTTTTGTCATCAGTTTTCTCGCTCATTTTTCCGCCTTTCCGGTCCTCTTTTCGGCTATCTTCATTTCCGCCTTCATTTCGCTTTCCGAGAATTGCGACTCGGCAATTTCGCGGTAAACTTTGCATTTTTTCAAGAGTTCGTAGTGGGTTCCTTTGCCAGCGATTTTGCCTTCGTTCAACACCAAGATTTGCTCGGCGTTTTTGATGGTACCGATACGCTGGGCAACCACGAGAACCGCCGCGTTGCCGGTCACTTCTTTGAGCGCATGGCGCAGCTTCAAGTCCGTTTTGAAGTCGAGCGCCGAAAATGAATCGTCGAATATGAAGATCTCTGGTTCACGAGCAATTGCGCGGGCAATTGACAGACGTTGCTTTTGGCCGCCGCTAACATTGTCGCCGCCCTGGGCGATGCGTGCTTCAAATCCACCGTCCATTTTTTCGACAAATTCTGTGGCCTGAGCAATTCGCACCGCTTTTTCTACCAGAGCCTTGTTGGCTTTGGCGCTTGTCGCCCCTTCTGGCATACCGAGCGCCACGTTACTTTCAACTGTACCAGAAAATAGTACGCCTTTTTGGGGGACTAAGCCAATTTTGCTCCTGAGGTCTTCTTTTGTATAGTTGCGCACATCCACGCCATCGAGAGTTACCGAGCCAGATGTGACGTCGTAAAAACGAGGAATTAGATTAACGATTGTGGATTTGCCGGAGCCGGTCGAGCCGATGATCGCTGTTGTTTGCCCGGGCTTAGTTTCGAAGCTAATGTCCGAAAGAACCGGTTTTTCTGCGCCGTGATACCGGAAGGAAACGGTATCAAACTTTACGACACCACGGACCTTGGCGTCGGGCTTTTGCGGTTGATCGGGTTGCTTGATGGATTCGTTTGAGCTCAGGATTTCACTAATACGCCTCAAGCTGACGACGGCCCGCGGCGCGATTACGAATGTCATAATCAGGAACATAAATGACATCATTACTTGCACGGCATACTGCATAAATGCCATCAGGTTGCCGATTTCGATGGCGCCAGAATCAATAGAATGCGCGCCAACCCAAATCACTAGCAAGGTAGTAAAGTTAAGAATTAAGGAGACGACGGGGAACATTACCACCATGGCGCGGTTAATAAACAGGTACACTTTTGACAGATCCTGGTTGGCGCGCTGGAACTTTTGTTCTTCGATTTTTTCGTTATTAAATGCGCGCACTACACGGATACCAGTGAGGTTTTCGCGCGTCACTTTGTTTAGGCGGTCGGTGAGGCTCTGGAAAATCTTAAACTTAGGCATGACTATAACCACCAAAACCACCATCACTGCCGCCAGAACGCCCACGGAAAGAGCGATGATCCAGGCCATATTCGGCGCGGTTGCCAATGCGCGAATAATAGCGCCGACGCCCATGATTGGCGCCCGAGTGCCCATGCGTAGCAGCATCACCAGAGTTTGCTGAACTTGGTTTACGTCGTTGGTAGTGCGTGTAATCAAACTCGCGGTAGAGAACTTGTCGACTTCGGCGATAGAGAAGCAAAGCACTTTTGAGAAGATCGCCTCGCGGGTGTCGCGGGCGAATCCAGCGCCGACTCGGGCTGCAAAAAACCCGGAAACGATCATGCCGACGCCGCCGATGAGCGTGACCACAATCATCATCCAACCTTGCTGCCAAATGAAGTTTTGGTCGCCGCCAACAATGCCCTTGTTGACGATTTCGGCCATCATGTCGGGGAGTTGCAGGCTGGCCCAAACTTGGACAAACATGCCGCCGAGCAGCAGTAATATCTGCCACCAGTACTTACGCAAGATTTTCCAAAGTTGGTTCATAACCTTTCTATTTTACGCGCTAGAGTCCGTCTTGTCAAATACCTCTTGTGGGGTTTTTCTTGCTGCTTGGTTGGCGAAAACCACCTTAAACTCTGTCCAGGTTTTGTTGCTGGCTGCGGTTATCTTGGCGCCAATTTTATTGGCGGCAGCTTTGGCGATGGAAAGGCCTAGGCCGGAACCATCCGAGCTGCGTGACTTGTCAGCGCGATAAAAGCGGTCGAAGATTTTGGGCAGGTCAGCCTCTGGGATTTGTGCGCCATTGTTCTTGATTGCAAAGACGACCTTGCCTGATTTGTCATTCAACTTACGGATTTCGACGGCGATCTTGCCAGCTCTTTGGTCAGAATACTTGATTGCGTTGTCGAGCAGAATCGTGAGGATTTGTTCTACGAGTTTTTTGTCGGCGCTGATTCTTAGGCCTTCGTCCGCTGGCGGACAGTCAACAGAATAGTCGATTTTCTCGATGGCACGGTCGAAGCCTTTTGATACTTTTGCAAACACACTCCGCAGGTCAAAGGTAGTGAGGTTTTCCGCACCGTCGGTTGCGCTGTCGAGGCGAGCCAGGTTGAGTAAGTCTTTAATCAAGCCATCCATTCGCTCCAGTTCGGCGTGGATATTTAGCGTCCATTTCGGGTTGTAGTTTTTTGGCGCATCGGACAAAATCTCGGATTCCAAAACGTCAAGATTGGCTACGGCACTGGCTAGCGGGGTTTTGAGCTCGTGGCCAGAATCCGCTATAAATCTTTTCTGTTTTTCGAACGACTCGCGAACTGGCCTGATAATCTCGTTGGCAAAAAGGTAGTTAAAAAGGAAAGCGATCGCCAGCATGGAACAGCCGGTGAGCAACAAGGTTAGGCGCAAATTTGCCAACGTGCGCCCAGCGTCTTCCTCGCGCTGTTGCATTATGACAATACGGCTAGGCTCGTCAAAGTCGTTCAGCCAGACCATTTCAAGATTTGGCGACGTCATTTCGGCCTGGCGAAACTCGGACATGACCAGGTTGCTTGATACAATATATATGGCTAGGAATGACACGAAGAGCACCGCTGCGATGATTGACATATTCAGAAACATGAAACGATTGCGCAATTGGCGAAACATTAACTAGCCACTCCCAGTTTATAACCGACTCCGCGCGTGGTAAAGATCACGACGCTGCCGTTAGTCAGTTGTTTTAGTTTGCGTCGCAGCGTTGAAATATATACCTCCAGGTTATTGTCGGCGGTCCATTTGGTAAGACCCCAAACCTTGCCGATTAGAGTGGTTTTTTTGACAACCGAGCCGGCAGTGCCGATCAAGCACTCGATGATGCCGAATTCCTTTCCGGAAAGCGGAACGATTTGTTCGCCAAAACTTAGTTCGTGCGAATCAATATCTAGCCGCAGTCCACCAAACTCCAAATGATAGTTCTTCTGCAGCATGTTTTTTGATAACGCATCGCGACGAATCATCGACTTTATGCGGGCGATCAGCTCGGCGGTTTTGAAGGGCTTGGCTAGGTAGTCATCGGCGCCGATATTCAGCCCTACTACTTTATCACCCACTTCGCTAAGTGCGGACAGGATGATGACGGGCGTGGCGATTTTTGCTTTGCGCAAACTCGCTAATACATCTAGGCCCGGGAGCTTGGGCAGCATGACGTCCAGAACAATCGCGTCATACACGCCGGTTTTGGCTAGTCGTAAGCCTTCGGCGCCATCGAATGCGGCATCGACTTGCCAGTCTTCTTTTCTTAATAAGTGCGAGACTGCTTCGCTTAAAAACTTTTCATCTTCTACTAATAGTATCCTCATGGTGGTTTAATTATACTCCGATAGTATTAAAAATAGCTGAAAATGCAGGTTCATTAGGCCCAAATGATTTCCGAGTGATGCAAATTGACAAACAGACAGATAGTATGGTAGGATTAACTTGTTGGTTGGTAAGATAGTGCCGGCCTTTGCAACTTAAATAATCCATAGGAAAGGGGTGAGTCTGTTGAGCAAAGCTCTTTTGAGCAAGTTTAAGGTCTTTGACGCCACCGTTAGTAAACAACTGTTTGCATCGGCCTTGTTTATTTTATCTGCTGCCGTCTGCTTTGTAGTCGTCACTGCGCTCTCGACTCTTTATGCGCTGGTCCCACTCGTGCTTTTAGCGAGCTTATGTATAATAATATGTATCGTATTAGGGGTAAAAATGCTAGATAACCCAGTGCCAGAATTGCGCTCGCTTTCGAAGGACGAAGTCGGATTGCTGAGGCAGGAAGAGGTCAGGGTTGCCGCAATTATCACCCGCGAGTTTCAAGGAAGAAGATATAAAGAGCGCCCGACAAAACGCCTTGGCAAAAACGTCCTGTACAAGACGGTGAGGCGGGTGGTCAGAAAGCGCGGCTGGGAGTGGTTTACGAATATGTCCGTGGCCACGGAAGCGCTGAAAAGCTTCACCGACAAGCGCAAGCTGATGATTGACAGAGCTGCCCGCCGACAGCATAACAACCTTTAGAAGCACCTTATTACCTATTGTTGCCTCCTGTTAGCCCGCCGAGGTTCGGCGGGTTTTTAACGCAGTTCAATCGCAGATCAAGAAGTCGTCGATGTCGTAGTTGGCACCGGAGAGGGAAATAGCGGCGATGCGCAGGTCGCATTCCGAGAGCGGCATGCCATGCTCAACGAATGAATTGATATTCTGCGCGGTGAATAGTTCGACTGCGAATTTCATCTGCTTCGCCTTGGCTGGCGTGATTGCTGCGAGTCCGTCGCCGTGGTCTTTATTGGAGCGGTATTTTACTTCGACAAAGTATATGGTTTCGTCTTTTTTTGAGATTATATCGATTTCGCAGAACTTGTTTTTCCAGTTGCGGGCGAGGACTTGGTGGCCGTGGTCCTGCAGGTATTCGCATGCTTTGGTTTCGGCTCGATTGCCGATTTGGGTAGTGTTTCGCCTGTTCGGTTTTTTCGAATTAGTCCAGAGCGATGTCTCGGA
>DBCV01000040.1 GCA_002293245.1 Candidatus Saccharibacteria bacterium UBA949
TATCACCGTTGAATGCGCCTCCAGCCGCCGTAGTTTTGACAAATTCGACAGCGCCAACATCACATTAGGGTTCATCGACTCCCCGGCAGCCAGAGCAATCAGCACATCCGGCAAGCTCAATTTTGTTTCGCCGTACATGTCTTTTTTAAGCTTTAGAATCGGATTCAGGATCGCCGGAGAAATCAGATGGATCTCGTCCTTGATACCACTTAGCTCCTTGACCGCATTCAAAACCGCAGCTGCCGGAGCCGACATCAGATTCCCGTTTTTGCCGGTAATGATTCTCCTTGCAAATTTCGATTCCGGAATCTCAATCGCCACAATATCAGCCTTCTTTTTCACCTTAGTCTTTTCTGCCACCGACACGACCTTACGATCCGCCACACTAATTCCCGCTTCTCCCATCAGCACGTCTAGCCTATGCGGCACATCAATGCCGTACAGGCCGTTTTTATAATCGCACAAACTGTTCAGGTATCGGCGGACAATCTCGTCATCGCAAGCCTTCTTGACCGCATTCTCATCCGTTATACATTTGCCAATCACATTCACACCCATATCTGTTGGCGAATAGTAAACATCCCGCCCCAGAATCCCTCGCAGGATTTTTTTGAGTATCGGAAACACGGCCAGATCCCGGTTGTAATTTGTCGCAACTTGCCCATATTTTTCCAAATGAAAATTGTCAATGGCATTCGTGTCGCCAATATCAGCAGTGGAAGCTTCGTAGGCTATATTGACCGGGTGCTTTAATGGCAGATCCCAAACTGGGAAGGTCTCAAACTTTGCATAACCCGCCTTCTTGCCCTTTTTATGCTCATGGTAAAGTTGCGCCAAGCAAGTAGCCAGTTTTCCGCTGTTCGAGCCAGGCGATGCCACCACTACCAACTGCTTAGTGGTTTCTATATACGGTTGCGCCCCGTAACCCTCATCACTAACAATCGTTTGTACGTCAGTAGGATACCCCTTAGTAAAGGTGTGAAAATAGGTCTTAATCCCCTTTTGATCCAACAGTTTCTTAAATTTTTCAGCGCTTGTCTGGTCCGTATATTGGGTAATCACCACCGCCGCTATCTGCATCTTTAGCTCATCCAATTTGTCAATCAGTCGGAGCAGTGCTACATCATAGCTCACCCCGTAGTCCGCCCTAATCCGCTTCCCCTCAATATCGTTGGCATTGATGCACAGGATTATTTCAACATCTCCCCCCAGGCTCTTCAGAATCTCCACCTTCGCATTCGGATCGTACCCCGGCAGAACCCTCGCGCCATGCAGCTCGTCCACAAGTTTACCCCCCAGTTCCAGGTAGAGCTTGCCGTCGAACATCTTTATCCGCTCTCGGATTTGCCCACCCTGCAACTTGCTATACTTTGCACCATCAAAACCGTCCATCTTGACCCCTCGCCTCCTTTTCCACATTCATTATATACTCTTTGCTTTGGTTTAGAGCAAAAAATACGTTGTAGAAATTACAACAAATCACACCACTATTTGAATCGCCTTAGATACAACGTAAGTCCCGACTTCGGTGCGGCGCAGTGATTTTGTATACGCAACCGTCCCCAAAGCACGGCCGATATCCTCAGATAAAGTGCGTATATAAGTTCCAGAGGACACATGCGCTTGCATCTTCAACTCCGGCCATCTCCACCCCAGCAATTCTAGCGAATATATCTCAACCTCGCGTTCGGGCATTTTTGGCACCTGACCCTTTCTAGCCAGTTTATAAGCCCGCTCGCCACCAATCTTTATAGCAGAAAAAATCGGCGGCGTTTGTCTAATTCTCCCTACGAAACGGCCCAAAACCTCGCCGATTTTTTCTGCCGAAAACTCATCTGGTGCTATATTTTCATCTCGAGTAATTTCCCCTTCCGGGTCCCCCGTTGAGCTTTTCGCGCCCAGCACAACTGTCGCCTCGTAAACTTTATCCAACTTCGAAAACCTTTCTGCCTCTTTCGTCATCTTCCCAGTCAGTATCAACATCAAACCTGTTGCAAATGGGTCCAACGTGCCAGTATGGCCAACCTTCACTCGCTTCGGCTTTTGGCTGAGTTGCTCAGCTAAAAGCCTCCGTACTCTAGCCACCACACCAAAACTAGTGATGCCAGCAGNNCCGCACCCTAGCCACTACACCAAAACTGGTAATACCAGCAGGCTTATCAACCAGCAGCAAACTGTCGTTCTTTATATCATCACGCGAATTAACCATCGTAGAATCTATGCAGCCGCCGCACCCGGTATTTGGAATTCACTGCTAGCGGCCGGCGGCGGTGCGCTCGGCGCAGCGCCATCTGTGACAGGTATATTAAACTCTCGCGGTGCAGCATCAACTGGCGCAGCCGCCGCCGGCATCTCGGTCGGCGAACTAGCGAGTGCTACATCCGGCATAGTCATCTCGGCTTCCGGCGTCGCAATATTTGGCTCATCTGCCACAGCATTCAGGCCCGCCTCTGGCGGCATCGACATATCCGGCGTGCTAAAGTCTGGCATCGGCGCCGGCGGTTCAGGGGGAACGGTAGGTTCTGAAGTCGCCACAGACTCCGAAGCTACAACAGGCTCTGGCGTAAGCGACACCGGTGCCGCAAAAGGATCAGTCATAGCACTCAATTGTTCATTGCTCACATTCTCTGGGCCAAAAGCAGCCCCTGAACCAAATTGTGGCAATGCTGATTCCGGTTCCCCGCCAGTCGATCCAACATTGGCGGCTTGGTTCAAAATCTGCATAGCCTCAGCCTCTTCTTGCTCCGGGCTGAGAGGTACTGCTGTCTCGGTAGTCTGTGGCGCCTCTGGCGCAGCCACTGGCATCGCTCCTTGTGCGCCATCCTGCGCTAGGTTATTCGGTGTCAAGCCCGAGTCGACACTGTCAACCGCACTACCCTCAGCTGGTCCTCCTGGCATAAATCCGGGCATTGCACCCGAACTCTCACCCGGCTGACCCTGCATCACCTCGGGAGTAGCTTCTGGCACCATTTCTGCTGGTGCTGTTGGTAAAGGCTCTTCGGGCGGCATGGTTTCCATATCCGACACCTGTGCCGGCGTACTGGCCTCAGTAGCTATATCATCCGTACTTGGAATCGCAAATTCCGGCGACAAGCTTTGCGGCACCTCGCCTTCTGCTGGCGCAGTCTCGGTTGCCACTCCACTCATCTCAGGTACTTCGGAATCGCCACTTACCGTCGTTTCAGGCCCCTCTGTTGGTGCAGTCTTAGTCTCCGTCGCTGGAGCATCATAGATATCCTTTAACCCGAAATCTTCATTCGGTTCAACAACTGGCACCGGCATCGGCGCTGGCATCTCGTCGCCACCACCCGCCTCGCTCTCATCATCCTTGCCTGCCTCTTTTTCCCTACTCTTCCTCCCGACATCATCCCCATCTTCATGCAGCTGGATAAAGTCATTATCTGGTGTTACGGCGTTTGCTTTCTGCATCAAATCTGCTGCCGCATCTTCCGCCCCTTCGCTCGGCACAAAGTTTTGAATCACCAACGGTTGATTCGCCCCTAACACCATCAACTTCGCCGCCAAACTCAGCAGACTCGGAGTAGTATTAGTATTGCTGAATCTATTCGTCACGCCGATAATCCCGGCCAAAATCGTCGTCGCCATCGTTGGGTCGAACACATTCAGATCTGGATTTAGTTCACGTGCCGCAAAAGCCAAATTTGCTACAATCTCCGAAACCGAAGCCGTGTCTTGGTCTTGCAAAACCATCGTCCCCAGGTCACCAGCCACCTCATTTGTAATGGCGATAATTGGTGCCTCATTCAGAATTCGATCGTGGCTGACCAGCGCCTTGTCTAGCTCAGACTTGCTGCGCGCCCCCAACGCCAGAACCAAGTTCACATTATAATCTCCCTGCTCAAACGTCAAGTCGGATTGCTTTATTGAAGTGTGATACGGCGTAATCAGAATCTTCGCCATCTCGCCATCTTTTTTCACCAAAATATGATCAGCCTTATCCTTGTCGAGCGAAATCACAAAATCACGCAAGCCGTCCAGAGATTTCACCAAAACCTTCTCGGGGTTCAAAAACTCCAGCGAACTTGGAATTTTCCCAGAATAAACTGCAACAGCGTGTTTACCTAAGTTGTCAATCATCAGCGACAAGGCAACCGCCGCCGCCAACTCGTCCATCGACGCCTGGGCCCGAACCGCCACCAAAACATTCTCGGACTCCTTAATCTGCGCAATAATTTGTTGCCGTACCACCTGATTACTTTGGTTGTCTGCTTCTGACTTGCCTGTTTCCATTTCGCTTGCCCACTCTTTTTGTTATGTTTATGTTTCTAATACAATTCCACCCCAGTTTATCACAAACAGTTCAAAAAGTCAACGCTTTTTCAACAGACTAATGAACAAGCTATTTTTTAGCAGTTTTCTTCGCAGCTGGCTTCTTAGCGACAGCTTTCTTGACCTCAGCCTGCTTCTTAGCAGCAACCGGTTTGGTCGCCTTAGCCACTTTTTCCAGTTTAACCCCGGCAGCCTTGCCCGCCTTATAGATTGCAGCCTTGCGCCTAGCGGCCGTATTCTTCTTGATCAAGCCCTTTTTCACAGCCTTATCCAACTCGCTCTGGGCCTTTCGTAAACTAACAAACGATGGTTTGGCGGCAAACGCTTTACTCGAGTTTTTCACAGCATGCTTAATTTTTTCGTTTTTGACCCGGCGCTTCTCGGTTTGATGCATCCGTTTCACGGCAGATTTGATAATTGGCATTCGATTCCTTTATTCTTACATTATACTTTTATCTAATTCTGCCCCAAATTATACACCATCTGTCCCAAAATGTAAAGGCAAGAAACCAAAATCACCAATCACTCACCCCGCTGCAATCCGCATCAGTGCAATCCTAACCGCTCCCCAAGGCGCAGTGCCACTAGTCTTAACAGCCAAGTCGGCTCGGTTTAATACTCGCGCCACCTCTCTGGTCCTCGCGGCCGACAGCCGCTTGCTAGCAGTCGCGCGGAGTACTTGTGATGCCAACAGCCCTAGAAACATATACGGGTCGGCGGACAATTCAAGCTGATTCAGAGCCTGCGCCAGCTCCCGCACCTTGCCAGCCAGCGCTAAATCCAGCGCCGAAAACGTGGCGTTCCGCACCGCAATCTCCTCGACCCCCTCACTCGCCGCAATCTCTTTCGCCAACCCTGCTCCCTTTAGCAACTTAAAAGTTGCCGAAGCCTTGCTTGGCGCGATTTCTAATAGTATAATAAGCACATCCGGATCAGCCTGAATCTGGCTGAGCAGATCCGGCAAGCGCGACCAGACCTCTTTGTTTGACGCCAGTCGTCGAACCAAGACACATCGCCGTGCGGAGTTTGGTGTTGCCGAAAACAACCTCACGCCAGAGAATAAGTTTACAAACGCATCCAAGCTCAACCCTTCCCCGTCTACCCTCTCCAACTCTACGCCCCCATCGCCACCACAAAACCCCGCCGCAGTCTTATCGGCCGCCGCCTCCATCCCCCGCAATACATCCTGCCGAGCTGACCCAAAAAACATCTGTAGCATAAGTTCATTATAGCACAACTCCTGTGGTATAATAGGCGATATGAAAATCCTGGGCATTGAAAGCAGTTGCGACGAAACCGCGGCCGCCGTCGTAGAGAACGGACGGGTGATTTTGAGCAACGTTGTGCAGTCGCAAATCGACCTACACAAAGCTTACGGTGGCGTAGTGCCAGAAGTGGCAGCTCGCAGCCATATCGAAGTTATCAATGCAGTAATTGACACGGCCGTGTCCGAAGCCGGAAGCTGGAATCAGATCGATGCCATTGCCGTCACCCGTGCCCCTGGTCTAATTGGCAGCCTCCTCATCGGAACCCTAGCCGCCAGAACCCTAGCCATCATTAAAAACAAACCCCTTATCCCAATCCATCACATCGAAGCCCACGTTTACGCAACGTTTTTGAATCACCCTGCGAGTACCCCGCCTCAGCTACAACCTAGCTTTCCTCAACTTGTCCTCGTCGTTTCCGGCGGCCACACCCAAATGCTCCTTTTTAAGAACCACGGCGACTTCAAAGTGATTGGCGGCACCCGCGACGATGCCGTAGGCGAAGTTTTTGACAAAGCAGCCAAAATCCTCGGCCTACCCTACCCCGGTGGGCCCAGTATCAGCAAGGCCGCCCAAAACGGTGATCCCCGTGCTTATCAACTGCCCAAAGCCAAGCTCGACCACCCCTACGATTTCTCGTTCTCCGGCCTCAAAACCGCAACCTTACGAGCCGCCCAAAAAGTGGTCGGCAAAACCCACGACTTCCCTTCCGGCGCCATTGCTCCCCTCCTGTCAGCAAAACAACAAGCCGACCTTGCCGCCAGTTTCCAGAGCGTTGCTATCGCCACCCTTGTTGACAAATTCATCGAGGCTTGCCAAGAGTTCCACCCCGCATCCACTGCTCTAGCCGGGGGTGTTGCCGCCAACCAGCTCCTGCGTTCCGAATTAACTCGCCGGCTTAACCAGATCGACGCCCCACTAGCCGTAGCCCCGCCCGCTCTCTGTACCGACAACGCCGCCATGGTCGCCTCTTGCGGCTATTTCCGTGTCATTAACCATGTCAATGACCGCCCGACCCAATCGCCTTTCGCCGACCCCTACACCCTCACCGCCGACCCCAACCTCGAGCTCGCGTAGGGAGCGAAATTGTAAGCACTACGTAAAAGTCTAACCACACTCACTTTTTTGATTTCAGTCCTGCGATACTCCGTCCCGAGACGATGAGGAGTGAATTTCTCTCTTCCAAAGAAGAGAGAAAGAGAGGAAACATCCTCTTGCAGCATCGTCTCGGGACGAACGTATGCAGGGATGAAGAAAAAGTGAATGTCAGCCGTCGCCTCTTGCCTTCGACCCCCATCTGTGGTACAATCAAATCATGAATGCGGAGCAACACTTTCTACAAAGCCCAGCTTGGGAAACCTTTCAGCAATCGTTAGGCAAGCCAGTTTTTCGTGACGAAGGCCCAGACTGGGACTTTTTGGCGGTCATGGAGCACACCAAGTTTGGTAATTACCTGTTTGTACCCTACGGCCCCACCTCGTCCTCCATCAAGGCCTTCACCGGCGCTCTAGAAGCCCTCAAAAGCCTAGGTAAATACAAGAACGCAACCTTTATCCGCATCGAACCTACCACCGCACCGAGTGCAGCGCAACTCAAGCGCACGGGTCTCAAGAAAATCCAACCCATCGATCCAGAAGTCACCTGGCTGCTCGACCTAACCCAGCCTGAAAGCGACATCCTGGCCGGCATGAAGCAGAATAATCGCAACCTATATCGCAACTACGCCAAAAAGGGCATGAAAGTCGGTTTTACCACCGACCCCAAAAATATCAAGCGCCTCACTTCCCTTTTGTCCGACGTCTCCGCCAAAAAACGATTTGGGGTACACGACGCAGATTACCTCGCTGCCCAGATGCAGCACGCCAGAGCCAAACTCTACTACGTCGAATACAAGCGAAAATACATCGCAGCCGCCCTGGTCTATGATTCGCCAACCACCCGGTATTACGCCCACGCAGCGGCCGACTACAATTTCCGCAACCTTAACGCCGGCACAGTTCTCGTCGCCAAAATGATTTTTGACGCACAGAGCGCCGGCCTTTCCCGCTTTGACTTTTGGGGCATCACTTCTGACGACCACCCCAACCCAGCCTGGGCCGGATTCACCCGGTTCAAAAAATCCTTCGGCGGCCACGAAGTCCGCTACTCTGGCACCTGGGACCTGCCCCTCAAGCCCTTCCGTTATCGCCTTTTCCGCCTCTTCCGCTGGGCCAATCGCCTCAAGCGGCGCCTTTCCCGACAGAGGTCCAGCACAAATCTGGCGTTTTAGTATTGACTTTTTTTGCCCAGTATGCTAGACTTAGCGCATATCACCCCAAGAAAAGGAGGTGATACGAATGAAGAACAATGGCGAGAACAAGCTAGTCAGCACACTCGTCGGAGCCGGTATCTTCGGCGGAACGCTGTTAGCCGGAAAAGGCATTAGTCTGCTTTTCGCTTCCCTTTCCGTCACCGGTGGGGCAGTCGCCCTCGGCGCCATGGCGCTGGTTTATGTGGCCGTCCGTGCCATCACCGACAAAAAGAACTAAAGTTCAAAACGCATACATAAGATCCCCGCTTCCAATCGAAGCGGGATTTAACTTGCCAAAATCCCCGAAAAAGCCAGAAAATGCTTGACCCCCCTCTTCCGCCGTGATATACTGCTTATGACAAGCCGATAATTGTGAGCGGTTTGTGGCATACAATTTGACTCCCACATATTTTCCCGTGCAATAGTACTTCACGTGGAAAGTTTTTGCTACACCCCTAACTGACCGCCTGAATACGGGCGGTTTGAAAACCCCTGATCCACCCGCACTTTTCCGAATCGTGTCCGAGCGTTGTAATTTCCACCAACAGCCACGGGCGATTTCAGGTTCATGGAGCAGCGATAGCTGCGACTGGGTTCTGAAATCGCTATTCGCTGAATGTTGTGGTAAATTACAACGTCAGCGATGGACTGATGAGGAAAAGTGCAGGTGGGACAAGACCACATCTTCCTACCCAGTAATCTGTGCTATAATATACCTATTATGAAATTCACCAAAAGCTACACCCCCGCGGAAACCGAAGCCACAATCTACCAACTTTGGGAGGGAAGTGGAGTGTTCACTCCCAGTAAGCAAGGCACCCCCTACAGCGTAGTGATGCCACCCCCGAACGCAAACGGCAATCTGCACATCGGCCACGGATTCGAAATGAGCCTCAAAGACATCTTAGTTCGCCACGAGCGCATGAAAGGGAAGGATGCAGTCTACATTCCCGGAGCCGACCACGCCGGGTTTGAAACATGGGTCGTTTACGAGAAAGCCCTAGAAAAAGCTGGAAAATCTCGTTTTGACTTCACTCGCGACCAGCTATACCAGCAAGTCTGGGACTTCGTGGTCGCTAATCGCGGCAATATGGAATTACAGATTCGTGCCCTGGGCATAGGTTGCTCCTGGCCCGATTTAGTGTTCACCCTCGACCCAAAAGTTGTCAAAACCGTTTATGATACATTTGAGAAAATGTGGAATGACGGCCTGATTTACCGGGGTGAGCGCATTGTAAACTATTGCACAAAGCACCAAACTAGCTTCGCCGACATCGAAGTCGATTACCAAGACGAAGAAACACCCCTGTATTACATCAAATACGGTCCATTTATCTTAGCTACCACCCGGCCAGAAACCAAATTTGGCGATACGGCGGTGGCCGTTCACCCCAGCGATAAACGATACCAAAAATACATCGGCCAGGAGATCGAGGTCAAAGGCGTCAACGGTGCGTTCAAGGTAAAGGTCGTTGCCGACGAAATGGTTGATCCAGAATTCGGCACAGGGGTAGTCAAAGTGACACCTGCTCACTCTTTTGACGACTTTGAAGTAGCGCAGCGCCACCATCTCCCAGCAGTGCGAGTAATCGACAAAAACGGCAAAATGACCGAAAAAGCTGGCCGATTTGCCGGAATGACCGTCTTGGAGGCCCGCAAAGCAGTAGTGGAAGCCATGGAAGAACAAGGACTAATCGACCATGTGGACAAACACTACAAAACTCGCATCGGACACTGCTACAAGTGCGGAACCGTAATCGAACCCATGCTCATGCCCCAGTGGTTCGTCAAAGTTAAGCCACTAGTTGATAGAGCAGTCAAAGCCGTAAAAAACGGCGAAATCAAGTTCTACCCGGAAAACAAAGGCAAAGTCCTATTGAACTATTACAAAAAACTCAAAGACTGGAACATCTCCCGCCAAATCCCCTGGGGCATACCCATCCCAATGTTCCGAAGAGTCGATTCGCCATCGCCAATCCCGCATAAAAAGGGCATCCCGCAGGCTACGGCCGAGGGCGAGTNNGCTGAACGACGTCCCTTTGTTGCGAGGATTGGCGAGAACAGCAGTGAATGGATCTTCGACACCAGAGTTGACCAAAAGGAAATTGAAGTAAACGGACGTTTGTATGTACGCGACGAAGACACCCTAGACACTTGGTTCTCATCCGGACAATGGCCATACATCGTCACCGACCACCTAGAAAAAGGCGACCTCGCGCGATTCTACCCCAACAACGTAATGGAAAATGGCCTCGACCTCCTCTTCCCCTGGGACTCCCGCATGATCATGCTCGGCCTCTACCGCACCGGTCAAGTCCCCTTCAAGGAATTATACCTCCACGGCATGGTTCTGGATGAACATGGCCAAAAAATGAGCAAAAGCAAAGGCAACGTCATCAACCCCATGGAAGTCATTGCCGAATACGGCGCCGACGCCTTTCGCCTCGGCATCGTTTCCGCCCGCTCGGCCGGCCAAAGCCAAGCCTTTTCCCTGCAGAGAGTCGTAGCCGGCCGCAACCTCTGCAACAAACTCTGGAACATCGCACGATTTATCCAAAGTAAGGCCGACGAATTCGGATCCGCCAGCGCGGCGCCCACCTCATTCGGAGGTAATTCTCGAAGAACGGCGAGAGGATTAGCGACGAGCCCCGTAACGACGGGCGCGAGGAGCGTGCCGACGAATGACGGTGGGCGCAAAGAGCTATCTCCCGGAGACTCTGCTGGTGATATAATCGCCAGCTGGATTCGAACCGAACTAACAGACGCCACGGCCAAAGTCGATCAACTCCTCTCCGAATACCGCTTCTCCGAAGCCGTCGAAACCGTCCATTCAGCAATCTGGAACACTGTCGCCGACTGGTTTATCGAAGCCGAAAAAACTGACAATAATGTCAATCTGATGAAGCAAGTTCTTGAGCAAACCCTAAAGCTGGTCCACCCCTTCGCTCCCTTTGTCAGCGAAACCATCTGGCAAAACCTATCCTGGACCTCCGGCATCCTAGCAGCACAAAAATATGCACTTGGTGATATAAAAAGCGCAACCGCCAGTGAGATGCGCTCAGCTCACGCAAAATTTACCGAGATCCAAAACCTCATTACCGAGGTTCGCCGCATCACTAGCGACCTGCCGAAAGGCAAGTACGCGCTAGCAGTCAAGGACAGCAAATTAGTCAAGCAGCAAACCGAATTGATTGAGTCTTTGGCCAAGCTTAGTAGCGTCAAAGAGGCGAATGATACCACAGAGTCAAACCTGGAAGGCCTGCCTTTAACCGGTTGGTCCGGAGAAGCTTGGCTTGAAATATCATCAGAAGAGCTACGCAATTACAAAACTAGGCTACAGGAGCGAATAGAGTCAACATCGTCCGAAGTCAAGCTATTTGAATCCCGTCTAGCCAACCAAAACTACCTCAAAAAAGCTCCGACTGAGCTTGTCCAGGAAACCCAGGCCCAGCTTGGCGCAAAAAAGGTTGCCTTGGAAAGGCTGCAAAACGAGTTTTCCCATCTGTAAAACACCTCAAGCTTCACACGAACTGTTGTAAAATTTACAACGGTTTCAAGCACCAGTATCAACCAGTCTTTCCTTGGCGATTTTCACATATTTTGCCTCGATCTCAAAGCCAATTCCTTTCCGTCCCAAAAGCTGCGCAGCCAGCACCGTAGTACCCGATCCAGCAAACGGGTCTAGTACCACCTGTCCGCGTCTCGTCACCAGCTCAATCAGCGCCCCCATCAGCTTGAGCGGTTTTTGGGCTGGGTGCAACCTATTCTCACCCTTACTGTAGCCTATACACAGGATATTATCCGGATTCGGTGCATACTTCAAAAACGCCTTCTCATTAAAAGCCCCCACACCATATTTTGCCATATTGTCCGCGAGGGAAGTCCCAATTGCATGCGGTTTTACGAACCACAAAATCGGTTCATAGATTGGTCCCAAGTTCCCCAGCCGCCACCCGGAGCGCGTTGACGAAACGACCGTATCTCCTCGCCGCCTATACACTTCTGCCAGCCGTTGGGCCCGGCGCGCCGCTTTGGGTTGGACCCAAGCGATACTGTCCTTATACAAGAACCCCGAATCCTCCATCGCACAAATACATCTGTGTGCCATTCGTCTGCCGGCGAAAACAAACGCCGATGCGCCCGGTTTTAGCACTCTCAACCACTCCGGCGCCCAAGCCTTGCACCAGTCATAGTACTGCATCGGGATCTGCCTATCCGCCCCTGACCAACCATTTAGAGGTTTTCCGCGTTTCCCAAACACCTCGCCAGCCCTCTGTTGTGCCGGGCTTTGCCCCATATATGCCGCATTTGCGTTATCATGCAACACGTCCCAATCCGCAAAACCTATTCCATACGGAATATCGCTCAGTATCAGATGTACCGACTCATCTTTCAATTGCTTTATCAATTCTCGACCGTCGCCCTGCTGCACTACACCTCGTACGTCCCTCTTCATATGCTAATTATATCAGATGGAAAAAACCCCACCACATGTTGTGGTTTTTACAACACCTGCATCTGTAATCATTAGCATTTTCCCACAACATAGCGTAAAAGTATTGACTTTTCTGACCGGGTGTGCTACAATCAAAACATGAGATCGAGCAATTGACCTCATAGCCTAGCGGATTCGGTGTAAACCTGACCCGCTCGCACATTTCAAAATCGTCTTTGTCTAACCCAAGTTCCCATCTCAAAGCCCTTCAGGCGATACCACCTAGTCGTTTTTGCCACTCGGCAGGCGTAAATACACGTCTCCCGGCTGGCAAAAAAGACAACCGACCGTAGAGCATGCCGATAATAAACTTCAATAGTTTATAAAGTTCCGGTCAAACAGGAGGTATTACCATGAAAAGCAGAAAGTACACAAAAAGCGCGGCGAACCGTGTAGCTGCCGCAATGCTCAAAGATGTTCTCGAATTAAAAGAGTTATCAGGGAAGTTAACTGCTGCGGACACACGAGTGCTGAACGATATTCGTGAAGCCAGGCTTCTTGACGAGTTCGCCAAGAAGTCCAGAGCGACAATTGACCTCGCATAATGCGGGTCAAAAAGACAAGAGACGAGATTATAGGTCGCGCCGTAAGGTATTCGCCCAAGCGCGACCTCTCTCCATGTTTTTACCGCCAATAACCGCACTCCACCGTTGGAGTCCAATTATTGGTCGTCAAGACCTTGTACGTTTAAGTATTTTCATGTTTGCTACCTGAAGAATAGAAGGGGATGGCCGCAATGGTCGGTTGTAATGCAAAAAAACAGATGAAGAATGCACTAAAAACAATCGCACGGTTGGGCAACAAAGCCATTCGGCTCCGTTCATCCGCAGACAAGTTATTCCAAAAATGCTATGGCTGCCCGATGCCCAAAGGTGACAACGAAGAAGCCTTTTTGGAATACCTCGAGAAGTCTCGCGGCATCAGAGCCCGAAAAATTGTCGACGGCAACCTGACGCTAAAAGTGCAGAAAGCAGCGCAAAAACTACCGACTCTCAGCCACACTTTTATGGTTGCCTGTGGCGATAGACTCGAGGAGTTGGCGAAAGCCGACAACGACGAGCTAAACGACGCGTATGAGCGCCTAGTCGCGAAATGCAATGAAGCGTTTCGTGCCTATTGCGAATGCGTCGAACGGCTTTCGGATGCGCTCCAAGAGTATCAAGACCTCGTAGAGTAGCGAGGTGAAAACATGAAGATCCGTTAGCAAATCCTCGGGCAGGCATATCGCACCGGGGATTTTTCCTGCCCAGGTTTTTCCGGGGCGGCCTACCTGCCTCCGCCTCCGCCACCTCCCCCGCCTCCGCCAGAGAAGCCTCCGCCGCCCGAAAACCCGCTGCCTGATGCAGAGTATGACCCAGTGCCAGCGCCGTAAGTCGCGCTCATAGATGTCGAAAAAGTGTTCAAAGTAGCAACAAAAGCAGCAGCCCGGAAAGTTCCCACCCCCGAGTACCAAGTCGGCGCATAGTTGTCGCCCGCATAGAACTCCAGTTGCTTGGCCCAAGTCTTTTCCTCCCCGAACAAAACCGCATACGGCAGCAGTTTTTCATACAGCTTAACCATCGCTTTCTTGCTGTCCACATTTACCCGCTCGGCGGTTTTTGCCGACTGCAAGAATTTAATCCGCTCAGATTCGGCCATCTTGATATACTCCCGCAGCCCCTGCAAGTAATTTCGCGTCGAATAGCCCTTCTCGGTCAGATTGGCATACTTGTTCTCGTTCCGACACAAAACAAACAAAACTATCATAATCACCACATTAGCCACCAGCAAAAATGCGGCCAGCTCCTGCGCCACGTTCACATATATTTCAACCTGCGCCTCAGATAGTATTGCGCCCATCGCGATAAACGAAGCAATCACCAGCATGAGTTGAATTGCCGCAATGGTCTGCAGAGTGCGGGACTTTTTAGTGTTCACGAAGTGATCCGAGGCCAAGTTCAAGTAAACAGTTTTTTGAATGAAGTTTTGCAACCGAATCCCTACGCTGTTAGTCGCAGTTCTGGGGTTGAGTTCAATCTCGTCGCCGTTTTGCAAAGACCCCGACCCGCGCTTCAGAATCGCCAGCAGCCCTCGGTCGTCCGGCGAAAGGGAAGCAATATCCAAAACCTCCAGTGAGTACCTCGTACCCGCAAAAGTGCTAGCCATCTTGCCGAGCCACCCTGTCTCGCTCTTATCGCCACCGCGTTTAGCCTCGATCAGCCGCACCTTCCCGCGCACCGCCATGTCTATCAGTTCAGCAGTAATCGCCCCGCCTCGCACTTTTTCCGCAATTTGCGCTGCACCAAGCAGAGAAATATCTTTCGGGGGTAGGTATTGAACTGGGGTAAACGCCGGCTCGAACCGTTTTCGTGGCCGGCTAACTTTCTTGCGGTAATTGATGGTAAACATCACCACAAGTCCAAGACCTATAGCAAAAAGTAAACTCGCCACGGTAATCAGAGCGTAGTTGTTTCTAGCTTCTGGCTCTGGTACAATAAATGTATCAGCCCGGAACTTCAATGCCAGCGTCAGGTTTTCGTGTGCCTGTAATGCTCTGTCAGAGACGAATGTTATGGTCGTCTCCCCCGTGTCCTTATCCGTAGTCTTCTTGATGCTGCAATCCGAAGCTGTCGAGCCGAACCGCCCAGTATAGCATGCGGCATCGCCCAGATAACCATCGGCAACCTCGCCCGACAGGTAAACTGTGGCAGACAGCGCATCAAATCGTTGCATCCAGTCCGTACCGTTGGTGTCCCAATACAACTCCTGCCATCTCTCCCCGTTTTCATCAAATTCCGTAATCACATTTTGGAATTGATACTTAAGACCGTAAGTTTGCGGACCTCTCAAATACTCATCGGTGCCGGTAGAAATGTAAAAATAACCCTGGTCTTTTTCGGTATCCCAAATCGGTTCGGTCTGACCATTTCTGGTGACCGCCACTTTTTCATTGACAAATGTCAGATTCTTGCCACCCTGATTCGTCCGCGGGATCGCACGCTCTATCCCTTTGTTCTGGTTAAAACCGGGGAACTCGGCTACCAGTGTTTCGCTGACGTTCAGAACCGATGCGCCATCGCTCGACCTATCCAAGCGGTAATCCGCAGAAAACTGGCTAAAATAGAAATCCTGCACCGAAGCACCAGCAACTGCTCCGCCAAAAAGCCCTACAATTGTAGGGGCAATAATACAAACAAACGTTAGTTTAATCTTTTGCATAGTACCTCCTTTTTTTCAGCATTTATACCGCTCCTCTTTTCGAAACCACCGCCGGAATCGTTTTGGCCAGAATCTTAACATCCAGCGCAAATGACCATTCCGAAGCATAAATCAATTCTAGCCGCACCCGCTCAGCAAAAGACGTGTCCGAGCGACCCGAAACCTGCCACAACCCCGTAATCCCCGGCTGGACAGATAGTAGCACCGGTGCCTCGGATTCGTAGAAATGCAATTCATCTGGCAAAATTGGCCTAGGCCCCACCAAACTCATATCCCCTTTTATCACGTTGATAATCTGCGACAACTCATCTAGCGAAGTCTTACGTATAAATCGCCCAAACCACGATGTCACGCGTGGGTCGTTTTTTATTTTACGCGACTTCTGGTACTGTTCAACCAGATCCAACCGGCCCATCCTGCGAAAGTCATCAACCGCATTAGACCCCTGTGGCGCCAGTTGGATATTCATCGAACGAAACTTGAACAGATTGAACTTCTTGCCGTAGCGTTTCAGCCGAACATTCGGGTAAAAAATCGGACCCGGATTGAACAATTTCTGCCCCAATACCGTCAAAAGCAAGACCGGCACCCAGATTGGCAACGAAATCAGTACTGCTAACAAGTCAAACACGCGCTTGAAGATCACCGACCAGCCAATTAGCGGCGTTGGCGAAACCATAATCAACGGATAACCCGACAGAAAATCCAGAGCATTCTTGGCCGAATAGAACTCCGGCTCGCCCGGGATAAACGCAAAATTAACATGTGCTTCCTCGGCCGCCCTCAGAACCAGCCGATTCTCGCCCGGGCGGTGGCTCAGGTTGGTTTGAATAATAGTGTCGATTTTGTGCCTTTTTAGGCCCTCTACGGCGTCTTGCAGTGATTTATAAGCATAGACACTTTTGGGCGCTTCCGAGCCTTCTGGCGCCGTCTGGAGGGCTTTCAGGGCCCGTTTCAGGCTATCCGGTCGGCCATCGTTGTTGTCGTCAATCGCCGCGATCCCCACGATGCTGTAATCGTGCGTATTCTCCGCCAGCAAACCGGCGATAAAATCTGGCAAAATCGGGTCGGAGCCAATAATCAGCGTTCTGTTGACAATCTTCCCCTTTCGCACCAGATGGTTGCGGCTGCCAATCACCACAGCCCTGGCGAAAATCACCGCCAAAAAAGAAATTGCCAAAGCATAAAACGGCACTAACCTGGCCGGAAACAACGCATCCTCGGCAATATATTCGTAGGCAATTAACAATAAAATCCCAAAAGTGCAACCCAAAAATACCTTCACCACAGACCGCTGCTTATCCTCGTAAACACTCCGGCTGTATAGGCCTAACGCAGCGAAAATCATCAACCAAATCGGCACAATCAGCAGGAATGACAGGAAATAATCCAGCGCCGGAACCGGCGTAAGCAGTGGTCGGTGGTCCAAATTAACCCGCAAAATATAAGCGACCGAAAAAGCCGCCAAAAGCGTCAAAAAATCTGTAATCACCAAGGTAAATCCAAAAACTTTGTTGTTCCTACCAAACATCTTATCAGTGATTATATCACAAAAACGGTTTAAGGCCGGGCTTTAGGCCCGGCCTTGGTTTTGGCTGCTAGTTGGCGTTGGGCGACGGATTAGTCCAGTTTCTGTACCAAACGTATTAGCGTTCGGCAAGTCGCGCATATGAACACCATGATAGTGCAGGAAGTTTAGCATCTCCTGCACCTTTTCTTCTTGCGCCTTGTACTCCAAGTGCTCAACCATACGATGAGCGAGATCCTCTCGCCCTTTATCGCAAAGGTCGCGATAGACTGTTTCGATTAGCTCGCCGACCTTGCGGTTGTAGCGCTCTTCGCTGTCGATAGCTGTTTTTTTCGTAAAGAAGTTTTTAATCAGATTCAACATCACGGTTCCCTCCTAATATTATGCGCTCTCGGCGCGAATTTGAACGGGATCTACTCTCGCCTCTCCCGGTTCTCTGCGGCAGCCTGCACTCCTCGGCAGCCAACCACAGTGAACCGTTCGAGGTCCAACTAACAACTTAAGGTACAATGAATTTGATTTCTCAAATCCATGNNCACATGCTTAAAATAGTCAATAGGCTCGTGCTAGTTTTAGAAACTGGTCAACCAGCAACAGATAAAGGTGTTGTAAACAATACAACACCTCTTTACCTCCCGCTACTCAGCTTCGTCGGACGTGATATAATTTTACACATAACCAACCAAGGAGGACAATGCCAGAATTACCCGAAGTCGAAACCATCAGG
>DBCV01000017.1:0-260 GCA_002293245.1 Candidatus Saccharibacteria bacterium UBA949
ACCATCGGCATCGGCCTCCAGGCTTCCATGAGCGCCCTCCTACTCAGCTCGGGCACCAAACGCAAACGCGTCGTCCTGCCGAATTCGCGCATCATGATTCATCAACCCAGCTCCGGCACCGAAGGTAAAGTGACAGACCAAGAAATCTCGCTTCGCGAAGCTATCTACCTCAAAAAACGCATTAACCAAATCCTAGCCGAAAACACTGACCAGAAACTCGCCACCATCGAAAAAGACGTCGAGCGCGACTACTGGCTCTC
>DBCV01000017.1:363-8579 GCA_002293245.1 Candidatus Saccharibacteria bacterium UBA949
CGAAAGCTGCATCTTCACAATCTTCTCGAATTCCACATCGTTGCCAATAATCTCCATCGCATTCTCCATCTGCGAATACAGCGATTCCACTTCGTCTGGATAGACTTTCCCGATCACCTCCAAGCAAGCTGGCGGCATTACGTCAGCCACACCCCCATCCGCAGTAGAAATCAAAATCACCATGTTCGCAATGTCCTTTTCCCAAGACGTGCCACAAGCTTCCAGCCCCACAATCGGCACATTTATCGATGCATCCGAACCAATCGACAACGCATATCCCACAATCTCATCATAATCCTGCACATAGTGCACCCGCCTTTTCAACTCCGTATCCGCATCTACTGTCTTCAAGATCCACTGCAATTTCGAAGACATCTTTTCGTCGCCAGAATGCACGCGCCCCGACATAATATAATGTGCATTATACTTCACCAAAATCTCTTTCAATCTATTCAAGTCCTCAAACGGCATCCATGCCCGCTTATAATCCACAAACCTTCGCTTGAACTCAAACACTCTTTCGCCTGGCTTAATCTGTATTGGCTGACCATACTGATCCTTACGAGCCGACAAAACGCGGTTCATCACCGAACGCCCATAATTCTTCAGCGTCCGCATATCCGCCACTGGGATAAAACTCACCCCATCCTGGTAGTCTTCGGCAGGCAAATTAAACTTGTCCAATATGCCAGATTTGTGGTAGTAGGCTAAAACCTCCGGCAATACCCAAGTACTCATATCAATACCATTGGTAATCGCCCTAAACTTAACTTTTTCGCCAGCAATATCACGATAATTCGCAACCCGAGCATGAATCTTGCTCACACAATTCTTCGCCTCCGCCAACTCTATCGTCAAAGTACTCAGCCTTAGCTTGTCAGTTTTGTCATCAAACAACGACTTCAGCCAGGTTTTTACCGCCCTACATCTCACATTCGGATACACGAACCCCTCAAACTGGTCACGATGGAACTCAGATTCCGCCGCCTGCACCAAAGTATGATTAGTATATAGCGTATGTTTCCGCACATATACCAATGCCTCATACAGGTTCATTCCGTTATAGCACAATTCATCAAGCCGCGCAACTGCCGCGAATACCGTCGCTGTTTCGTTCAATTGGATCACCGCCGGCTTCAACTGCACACTCTTCAGCGCAGCATAGCCGCCAAAACCTATCGACACCTCCTGATACAACCGATGATCTCCCGATCCATCGCCAGAATACAGTGCCCCAAAACCTGGTTCCGACATCGTCAAAAACCTCGTCGAACCCACAACCTTTTGGTAAATCCCAAGTTTAGCTGGAGCTGAATCTTTAAACCGAATCTCCACGTCCTCAATATATTCATAACCAAAATCCTCCGGTTTCACCTGAGTCTCGCTGTCCTTCGGTTTCAATTGTCCCGTAATCTCCTGATGCGACTCCACGCTATAAAAAGGCGTCACTAGTGTAAAGGGTAGATTCAACTGCTCCGCAACCCTCCGGGTGTCCGCAGCCAAAACCCCAAGTCCGCCCCCACCTCTAATGCCATTGTGTTGGTCATACACTTCCATCGTAAAGTAAACATACTGTCGCTCCGAAGTCAAATCCGCAGCCAAACTTGCCCGATCAATCGCATCGTAGAACTCACCCACATCCTCAATAGCGCTAATACTTTTTGTGTCTCTGCCTGTAATTTTGCTTAATATGCCCACTCTTTTCTCCACTCTTTTCTAATTTTGCTCGCAGTTCTATCTATGCCCCATTTTAGCACAACCGAAACAACTTGCGCAAGCGTTTTCGCGCATTTTTCGCACAAAGTCTTTCACGCAAAACCGAACCAAACCGCCTAATCGCCAAACACAATCCCAAGCGCCTTCGCAGCCCTCACCAATTCATCATCTGGGCTAACCAGCTTGTTGCTACCAATCACATCCTCTAGGCTAACGCTGCTCATCTCGCCATTCTTCAGGCTTACCATTCGCCCAAACTCTCCGGCTTCAATCAGTTCCAAAGCCTTGTACCCATAGCGCACAGACAGAACCCTGTCGCCCGCCGAAGGCTCCCCGCCCCTCTGGATATGCCCAAGTTGTACCGACCTCACTTCATGGTCAACTAGCAGCTCCAGTTCCGCTGCCAGCTTCGCGGCTGCACCACCAAACCGCACCGGATCCGGGCTATCCACCACCACCTTGCTCACACTTAGCTCTCCGCCAACCGACTTAGCCCCCTCACCAATCACAATAATAGCGAACAATTTACCCTCCGCATCGCGTTGCCTCACCTTTTCGGCCACTTTTTCTACGCTATACGGGATTTCTGGCAGCAAAATCACGTCCGCCGACCCGGCAATGCCCGAATACAGCGCAATCCAACCAGCACCCCGCCCCATTACTTCCACAATAATCACTCGGTTATGCGATTCGGCAGTCGTATGTACTCGCCCCAGATTCTCTGTCACTATATCCACCGCTGTGTCAAATCCAAACGTCGCTTCTGTCGCGCCCAGGTCATTGTCAATCGTTTTCGGCACACCCACCACATTCACACCCAATCTGGCATAATCTCGAGCACTTGTCAACGTTCCGTCTCCGCCCAAAATACACAAGACATCGACGCCTTCCTTGCGCAGGTTCTCAACAGCCACACCCGAAACGTCACCTTTCTTAACAGCCACGCCATTTTCAATCACCGTGTAGTCGAACAGGTTATCCTTGTTAGAGCTCTGCAACATCGTGCCACCTCGGTGCATAATCCCCGAAACCGCCGCCTCATCCAGCTTAATAAACTCATTGCGATACAGTCCACGATAGCCCATTTTATACCCGATAAACTCATAGCCATACTGGCGGATGCCCGCCTTTACAAGTGTCGAAATCACCGCGTTTAACCCCGGCGCATCACCTCCGCCAGTCAATATCCCAATTTTCTTACTCATATCTCACCTCGCTTTACGTTATACCGTTCTATTTCTTCTCGTTTTTGGCAGCCTTCTTCTCGCCACCTTCTTGCACGCGCTTCAACAGTTCAGCCATCGTCTTCTCGATAATCATTCTCCCTCGAATATCGGCCCGGACTTCCGGCCTATCTAGTACCTTAACAAACTCCGCATTCTCCTTGTGGAATTCTTTCAGCTTTTTGACCTGCTCATCAGCTTCGCCCTCGGAAACATCAATCTTCCACTTCCGTGCCAGCTCGCCCAACACCAACATTGCTTTTACCCGATTTTCCGCCATTTTTTGCACATCTTTGCTCCACTCCGCCTCGGTCTGCTTAGTCGAGTTCAAAAAATCTTCGAACTTCAGCCCCTGCTTTTCCAGCTTGTCATAAATCTCCTGTTTAATCGTTTTCGCCTGTTCCTCCACCATTACCTCGGGCGCTATCACCTTGCTCTTACTGACTAGCTCGCCAACCAAACCGTCCTGAGCAGCCGCCGAACCATCCCTCTCCGCAACTGCCTCCAGATGTTCGCGCACCGACTTCCTTGCCGCCGCCAAGTCCTTAAACCCAGCTTTCACCGCAAATTTATCGTTCAATTCCGGCAAACTCACCTCGTTCACTTGCCGCAGCAGCACTTCGAACACCACTTGCTCACCTTTCAACTTCACCGCATGATAATTCTCCGGAAAGGTCAACGCCAAATCAAACCGGTCGCCAGCCTCATGCCCTACAATACCATCCTCGAACCCCGGGATCAACTGCCCGGACCCCAACCGTAGGTGAAAATCCTTAGCCTTCCCGCCCTCAAATTCTTCGCCATCCTTGCGCCCGGTAAAGTCAATTATCACATCGTCGCCGAGCTTCGCGGCCCGTTTCACTGGCTTCATCTCCGCCAGGTGCCCCCGCACATTCTCTAGCGATGCGTCAACTTCCTTCTCGTCAATCTTGCGCACATTTTTCTTTAATTTCAGTTTTTTTGTGTCGCCCAAAGCAATCTTCGGCACATAGTCCACCGTCACCGTCAGCTCAATCTGTTGCCCCGGCACCATCTTAGTCACGTTCACTTCCGGTCTGCCCACGATGTGCAGCTCGCTCTCAACCAGCGCTTTGCCGACAGCTTTGCGAATCGCCAAGTCTAGCGTCCCGTCCATCAGCTGCTTCTGGTCAATCTGCCCCTTTGCCAAGTCAACTGGAGCCTTACCTGCCCGAAACCCCGGCACCTCCACTTGCGCCGCCAACTGTTTTACTGCCTCTTTTTCCGCCTCTTTCCATTCATCCGCGCCCAACTCAATCGTAATCGCCACCTTGGTCTCACTCACATTTTTCTTGTCAATCTTCACTTCAAATTCTCCCTTATACCTATAGAGTCCATTATACCACGTCCAGACCTCAAAACCATGGGCAAAAACAACCGCCGGGAGCAAAACCCCGGCGGCCNNAAACCTCATTTACACAGCCACTACTCAACGCCATATTCTCTTGCCAAAAAGTCGTCCAAAAACCTCACCCATTCCAGCTCTCCAGCCTCTTCAAATAACCGTCTAAAAAAGTCCGCAAGGAACTCGTGCCGCGGTGCTGCTTCCTTACGACCCGCATCCGTCATCATCAGGCTCTTAAGCCTAAACGCCTTCTGAAACACATGATTAACCACTAGGCTCTCCGTAGCAGCCTTCCATTGCCCACGATACTCATTAGGCTCCAGGTCTAATTTTGGAAACTGTTCCGGAATACGAAACAATCTGCCGTGCACAGCCTCAGCCTCAACCATCCGCACCACCATGTACGCTCCCAAGGCATCGCACATATCTGCGTCCGAAACAATCTTCCCTTCGAGCGTGGTAGGCCGAATCCCGGCTAGATACTTGCTGTAACCCATTGTAGAAATAATACCAAGCACCTCGCTCTGAAGCTCATTTGGCACTCCCGCTCCCGCCATAATCCTTCGCGCATTTGTCAGATTTTTTGCGCTTTCCTCGCCAAAATACTTGTAATCGTCCGCATCGTGTAGCAGTGACGCCAAAACGACAATCTCTTCGTCTGCTCCCTCCTCGCGCGCAAACCTCCGCGCCATTCCAACCACTCGCTCAATATGATCAAACTCGTGGCCTACCCGGCCCGTCATCAGCTTGCGCACAGCATCTTCGACGCGTGACACGACTTCAACTCCACAACTAGCTACCATCTCTGCGCATCTCCTTTCAGATTTTCCATTCCCGCGTAAATAACTTGTAAAAGTGCAGAAGTATTATAACACCCCTACGCTTATCCCGTCAACCCCCCCTCTTTACCACCTCTAACGCTGTGTTCCGAAAACCACACACTATGACAAATCATCTTCCGGCAGTAACGAAATCACCTGATACCCATACTTCTTCACCTCTTCCTCTGGCCAAAAACTAAAATCCTTCGTCTTCCCGACAAACCCCACTCGCTTCCGCACTGACCTCCCCGTCGGCCGCTTAGTCTCATCATCCACCTCGTCCAGAACCAACAAATCTCCAGGCTTACATTCCCAATCCGCTAACCGAAGCTCAAAAGTCTTCCTCCCGCTCGCCACCTCTTCAAAATACGTTGCCCAAATCTTCTTCCTTATCTCCGCCATCACGCCTCTCCTTCCTTATTTTTTGCCATATTCCCTTTCCAAAAACTTCTCCAGGTACTCCGTCCATTCCGGCGCCTCCATCTCCACAAAGTATTGCCGCAGAAACTGCACCAATATATCTTGCCGCGGTTCCGCCTCTACCCTCCCCGCTTCGGTCATCATCATCTTCTTCAGTTTCAAAGTTCTCTCAAAATGCACACACATCTGCGGCCGATTCGTCATCGTCCGGTATTCCTTGTAGGATAGGTTTTCTATCGGAAACTCCTCGCGCACAAAAAATGGCTTACCATTCTCCACGCTGAACTCCTGGAGTCTTATCAAACTCACAGCCCCCAGGCCGTCATTCATGTCGGCATCCGAAACGACCATCCCCTCCAGCGTTTCCGGCCGCACGCCCAAAAAAGTATTGCTATATCCCATCGTCCGAATTATCTTCAGTNNCTCCCCCATAATTCTCCGCGCATTCGTCAAGCTCTTAGCATTTTCCTCTCCGAACAGCTTGTAGTCATCCGCATCGTGTAGCCACGCCGCCAAAGCTACAATCGCCGAATCCGCTCCCTCCGCCTCCGCAAACCGCATCGCCAATTTATATACCCTCTCCACATGGTCAAAACCATGCCCCTTTTTCCCAAACATCAACTTCCGCACCGCTTCTTCAACCTTGTTCAAGACTTCATCATCTTTCATTTCCATNNATCCCTCCGTAAAATCTCGCTCGCCAACCCTATTGCCATATTTATCCGCGTCGGCACAATGTACTCCGCCTTCAACTTCCGCGCCACCGCATTCATACAGACACGCATGCCTCTCGCCCCATTCCACCATGCCTCACCATCTTCATACAAAGCCTTAATCTCATCAAGCGACCGTTTCATAATATCATGATCATAAAAATCCAACTTCTCAAAAGTCAAAAGATACGGCTGGTTCTCATCATCATATAAAGTGTTCGCATCCATCTTATATCCCGCTTTTTCGTAAAAATAAATGTAATCCCCGCCCGCCAGCACCAAAACATCGACGTCCGTCTCAAAGTCGTCAATCTTATTCAACGTAGCTGACAAAATCAAATCAAAATCCGTTTTTGGTTTATCTTCCTTTAGGTCTGGAAACTCCTTCGTCACATCCATGGCACCGAAATCCAGCAACCGTTTTTCAATTACACGTTCACCCTCAGTAATCACCACTTCCGTAGAGCCACCCCCGCCAATCACAACTGCTAATTTTCCGCCATAGTCAATCCCGCCAACCACACCTTCAACAGTATATAACGCCTCTTCTTCCGCACTTACAACCTTGAACTCTACACCGAACTGCTCTTGTAATACATCCGCAAACTCCTTCCTCTCCTCCTCCGAGATCTTCCGAAAAATACTCGTTCCAAAAGTATAAACCTTCTTTACCGACCTCTGAATCTCACGAATAAACTCGCTTAAAGTCTCAACATCTTCTTTAGCTAGACCATCATCATAGTTATTCTTGAACGCAATATATCTCTGTCCAAAATCCTTCAGCTTTCCGCCGCTATACACATATGCTTTCGTGTTCGTCGAGCCAATCTCAATAATCCCAAACTCCATAAACACTACCTCGAAAACGGCTTCGCCAACTTCAACTCCAAGTCAAACTCGGCAATCCGTAAAATCTCGTTATACTTAGCAATCCGTTCGCTTCGCGACAAAGACCCCGTCTTAATCTGCCCAGTGCCCATCCCCACAACCAAGTGCGAAATAAACGTATCCTCCGTCTCTCCCGACCGGTGCGATACCACCGCGGTAAACCCATTCCGCTTCGCCAAGTTGATCGCCTCTATCGCCTCAGTCAACGTCCCAATCTGATTCACCTTAATTAGAATCGAATTACAAGCCTTCTCATCAATCGCTTTTTGCAGCAACTTCGGGTTAGTCACCAACAGATCGTCGCCAACAAGCTGCAAACGCGCACCATCCGCTGCAGTAAACTTCGCCCAAGTGTTCCAGTCACTTTCAGCCAAACCATCCTCAATCGACACAATCGGATACCTAGCCATTAAACCCTCGTAATACCCAATCATCTCATCCCCAGTCCTCACCGCTCCGTCGGCCTTCATTCCATACTTCCCATCTTTATAAAACTCCGACGAAGCTGGATCCAAACAGATCGCGATATCCTTGCCATACTCATAACCTGCCGCAACCACCGCCTCACCAATCAATTCCAAAGGCTCCTCGTTCCCATTATTCACCCGCGGCGCATATCCACCTTCATCACCAACAGTAATAGCATACCCATGCGCCTTCATTACTTTCCCGAGCGCATGAAACACCTCCGCTCCCATCCTAATCGCCGTCGCAAAATCCGTGGCACTCACCGGCATAATCATATACTCCTGAATATCCGTTGCCCAATCCGCATGCATACCCCCGTTGCTCACATTCATCATCGGCATTGGCAGTACAAAATCACTATTCCCGCCAATCTCACCCAGATATCGGTATAAAGGCAATCCCTTCTGTGCAGAAGTCGCTCTTGCCACAGCCATCGAAACCGCAAGAATCGCATTCGCCCCCAGCTTACCCTTGTTTTCCGTCCCGTCTAGCTCGATCATCAAACCGTCAATCGCTGCCTGATCACTAGCATCCTTTCCGAGCAACCCCTTTCGAATAACCCCGTTCACATTCCCAACCGCCGTCAAAACCCCCTTCCCGCCGT
>DBCV01000028.1 GCA_002293245.1 Candidatus Saccharibacteria bacterium UBA949
AAGCTTTGGTAGCCGTTGGCGACCACAAGAACCGAATCGGCGTGGGCGTGGCAAAGGGCCAAGACGTCTCGGCTGCCGTGACGAAGGCCGCATCGCGCGCCAAAAAGAATATGGTGACAGTACCGATGGAGAACGAAACCATCCCACACATGATNNACACCTGGAACCGGGATTATCGCGGGTGGTGTGGTGCGAACTATCGCCGACTTGGCTGGCGTCAAGAACTTGGTGAGCAAGTCGCTGGGTTCTACAAACAAAGTGAACATCGCCTATGCAACTGTCGAGAGTTTTAAGAATCTAGTACCGAAGGATCAATGGCTAAACAAAAAGCCAGCAAAGGTTGAGGAGGCGAAAAAATGAAATACCATGAACTAGAGGTAGNNGCACAAAGATACCAAGCGAGTCGGCCGGGGTATTGCGGCTGGGGGCGGCAAAACCGCAGGCCGTGGCACCAAAGGACAAAAGTCTCGCACGGGGCATAGCAAATTGCCCGCCGGATTCGCCGGCGGCCAGCGCGAACTAGCGCAGGCTGTGCCGAAGAGTCGCGGCGATGGCAAGGGCGTGCGGAAGTTTACTGTGAATAATCGGCGGAAGTCGGAAGTTGTGTATCTGGAAAACCTGAACGGGCTGTCCGGAACTGTTGACAATTTCGCGCTGGCCGCCGCGCGGCTGATTTCCTCGCCGTATCTAAAAGTGAAGATTCTGACCCGTGGCGAGATTACTGCCAAAATCGACCTAAAAACCCAAGCTGCGAGCAAATCAGCTATTGAAGCAATCAAAAAATCCGGCGGCAGTTTTACTCGTGTCGAGATTCCGGCTAGAGTTAAATCAGCCCAAGAAACTGTTGATACAAAGTAAGTCTGTGATATAATGGAGGAAGTATGAATTGGAGCACGATATTTAAGGCGTTCAAAAACAAGAGCCTGCGGCGAAAGATTCTTGCTGTGGTCGGCATCATTGTGGTTTACCGACTGCTAGCACATGTTCCAGTTCCTCTAGCGGAGCCGACTAAGTTCAAGGAAGTTATTGATAGTGTTATCAACAACAATAACTTCGGCGGGTTTATCAACCTAATCTCCGGTGGCGCGCTAACCAGCCTCTCCATCGTCCTGATTGGCTTGGGACCGTTTATCAACGCCTCGATTATTACCCAGCTCATGACCAAAGCCGTGCCGAAACTGGAAGAAATGCACAAAGATGGCGAAGCTGGGCGACGCAAAATCCAGCAATGGACTCGGATTTTGGCGGTTCCTTTGGCGATTCTGCAATCCATAGCATACATATATATATTGCGCCAAACAGTAGTTGACCCGAATACGACATCGTTCATTGATTCTAGCTTCAGCGAATGGTTTATGGCGGTGTTGGCCATGACCACTGGCTCTATTCTACTGATGTGGCTGGGGGAATTGATTACCGAGCAGGGTATTGGCAATGGCATCAGCACTGTGATCTTTATCTCAATTATCAGCCAACTGCCGACTACAGTTGCTGGGCTAGGCGCTTCGCTGTTTGATACATCGGTAAGTGGCGGAACTAACGTTTTTGGCTTGTTTACCCTGCCAATGAATCCAACCGTCCTGGCTATTACTGCCGGATTAATTGTAGGGCTGGTTATCGTCCTATATTTCTTGGTCAAGGTAAACGAAGCGCAGAGGATTATTACTATCAATCACGCTAAACGTATCCACGGCAACACGTCGTATGGCGGAATTAAAAGCATTCNNCGAATTAAAAGTATTTTGCCGATCAAGATGATTGCGGCAGGGGTGATTCCGGTAATCTTTGCCGTGGCATTTCTGTCGTTGCCGGCCTTTGTGGGCCAACTCCTAAAGTCTGCCGACAAAGCGCCGGAATTTGCGAACACCCTGATTACGGTTTTCCAAAGTCCTAGTCCGGGCCAGTTCACTGGCAGCACTTGGCAGGCCTTTATCTATCCTGCGCTATATTTCTTGCTGGTGGTCGGATTTACCTATTTCTACACTAGCGTTGTCTTTAACTCCAAAGAGATTTCCGAGGGACTGCAAAAGCAAGGTGGGTTTATTGAGGGCGTGCGCCCGGGCGTGCAGACCGAAAAGTACCTGAATACTGTGGTTAATCGGCTTAATCTGTTCGGCGCTGTTTCGCTTGGTGTTATCGCCTTGTTGCCGTTCATCGCGGACTTCCTAATGTATAACCTAGCGGGAATACAAACACAGCTAGCCATTAGTGGCACCGGACTGCTGATCGTCGTCACAGTAGCCATCGAATCGCTTCGCCAGCTCAGCTCTCGGGCGATAATGACAACTTACGACGAGTATCAGTAGATTCATGAAGAGTATGATTGAAAATAAAGCAAAAAAGACCAAGATGATTTTGCACATCATTGGAGTGATTGCCATTGCGCTATTTCTGGTTTTTCTATTCATACTGCTCAGAAACGAATATATGCTCAGCCGCGAAGAGCTGCCTGCACCGCAGCCCGAGCAATCAGCCGAACCCACCGCAGAGCCGGTAGAAGTCGACGAAACCGTGCCGACCGAGCAGCAGGTGGTGGAATATACTGTTGCACCGGAGAGGCCGCGGTACCTTTCGATTCCACAGCTTGGCATCAATAAAGCTCGTGTGCTAGAAGTTGGCGTCGATAAGAATGATGCGCTGGACACACCCATCAACATTTTTGATGTTGGCTGGCTAGGCACTTCTGGCAAGCCGGGTGGCGGCGGCACCATGCTGATGGACGGACATAACGGTGGCCCGACCATGGATGGCGTGTTCAAACGCCTGGGTGAACTCACTACCGACGATTTGATCACGATCGAGAGAGGCGACGGCCAAGTGTTTAAGTATAAAGTTGTAGAAAATCAGACCATGGGCATTGACGATGCTAATAATTATATGTCCCAGATGCTCAATTCGGCNNACGGCAAGGAGGGCCTAAACCTAATCACCTGTATCGGCACTTGGTTGCAGCGCCAACAAACATACGACAGCCGAGTTATGCTGCGAGCGGTGCTGGTTGAATAATGCAAAAAAACCGTTTTTACCGCTTTACTTTTTTTCGGCTATGGTGTATAATGAGCGATAGTTTATGGCCAAACAAAAGGAAGTGATCAAGCTGGTAGGGGTAATCCTGGAAGGGTTGCCCAGCACTCAGTTTCGGGTCGAACTCGGGAACGGCCATAATATCATCGCCCACATGTCCGGAAAAATGCGCAAAAATTTTATCCGACTTGTGCCAGGCGACCGGGTAGAAGTTGAGTTAACCCCTTNNAAGGGTAGAATCAGCTTCCGCCTAAAGGACGAGCCCAAGTCTTTTTACCGAAAAAGAGCCTAGGTCTCGCAGCGGTACAATTTTCAACATATTAAATAACAATTAAAGAGGCAAAACGCTATGAAAGTTCGTGCAAGCGTTAAAAAAATCAGTCC
>DBCV01000065.1:0-4330 GCA_002293245.1 Candidatus Saccharibacteria bacterium UBA949
GAGGCTAAGGATAGCGACGGTCCGGTTGAGGGCGAGGTGGTGGATAAATAGCGAGAGAACTAACTGCCCGCAGAAAATACCCGGTCTATTCCGGGTATTTTCCTGCCCCGCCCGCACTTTCCCTCTATATGCTATACTAGGGATATGAAGACGGAGCGGAAGAGCATTTTGATTATTGACGGGAAGAGTTGGTTCTACCGGGGGTTTTATGCGATGCCAGGGCTGAGGACGTCGTCGGGCCAGCCGACAGGCGGGATTTTCGGTTTTGCTAGTCTGCTGTTTGAGTCGATTAGGCGTCTGAAACCGCGATACGTGGCGGTGGCATGGGATAAAAGTGGCACGAATATCCGCCGGCGCAAGGAAATCTATGCCGGATATAAATCAGGGCGAAAAAAGGCGCCGGATGAGTTTTACGAGCAAATCGAGCCTTTGCGCAAGATGATTTCGGCCTTTGGTATCCCGTTTTTTGAGTGTGATGATTACGAGGCCGATGATATTATGGCGACGTTGGCTGACCAGGCGGTGGAAAAAGGGCTCTCGGTCGACCTAGTTAGTAGCGACTTGGATATGTTGCAGATTTTGGCGCCGCATGTGCAGTTCTTTGCGCTGAAGAAAGGCTTGTCGAGTATTGAAGAATACACGGATAAGACTTTTGAAGAGAAATATGGTATTGATGTTAGGCAGTTTTTGGATTTTAAGGCGCTTCGGGGTGATGCGTCGGATAATATACCGGGCGTAGCGGGGATTGGGCCGAAAACAGCGGTAAAATTGTTGCAGGATTTTGGTAGTTTGGATGGGGTTTATGAGAACTTAGACAGGGTTTCTCCGGATAGATTGAGGGAGAAGTTGAGGACCGGGAAAGAAATGGCGGAGATGAGCCGGAAGCTGGCGAGATTAATGGACGATGCACCGGTGAAGTTGGATTTGGGTGAAGCGGATGTCCAGAATTCGGATATCGAGAGTTGGACGCAGGAATTGAAAGAGCTGGAGTTTAGTTCGTTGCTTAGGCGGCTGCAGGGTATTCTGCCGGTTTTGACGGGTGGCGGGGAGAGTGATGCAGATAGGGGTGCGATAAGTGCCATCGGTTATACCGAGGATAGTATCTCATCTCGGAAGAATGGCGAGGCTGGTGTTGTGGTAGAGCATGAAACCCAAAACGTGAATTTTGCGGACGTTGATTGGTCAAAAAATAGCGAGGTTTACTTGAGCTTTGATCTGAATAAGCTGTACGGCTCGACGGATGGGCAAGGTGTTTTTACCCTGAGCGCTGAGGAGCTGTCTGCCGCGATGGAAAAGTTGCGGAATTGGCATGTGATAGCGGCGGATGTTAAGAGGTTGTATCATTTCTTGTTTAATAAAGGAGTTGAGGTGGAGTTTCGGCGGGCGTATGACGTGGGGCAGGCGGCATTCTTGCTGAATCCTCTGGCGCAGGATACTACGTTTGCTAATTTGACCACAGCGGGTGACCGGGCGTTGCCGGTGCTCAAGCGAGTGAGGGAAGATCAGATAATCGAGTTCAAAAAGGTGCCATTGTTGCTAGAAGTTGCAGAGAAGTTTGATTTTCCGCTGACCTATATCTTGTTCAAAATGGAAGCTGTGGGGATAAAAATAGACCCAGAGCGGTTCGCAAAACTGGACACCGAGTTAACGGAAGAGCTGGGAAAGACTGAACAGGAAATTTACAAGGTGGCAGGGACGGAGTTCAATATCGGCAGCCCGATGCAATTGGCGGATGTGTTGTTCAATAAGCTAGGCTTGCCGACAAAGGGGATTAAACGCAACAAAACAGGATTTGGAACCGGGCAGTCAGAGTTGAACAAGCTACGGGGTTTGAGCCCGATTATTGAGTTGATTGAGCGGTCCCGAGAGTTGGCGAAAATCAAGAATACTTATGTCGATACAATTCCAAAGCTGGCCGATGGAGATTTGAGGGTGCATACGACGTTCACGCAAAACGTGACGTCGACTGGGCGATTAAGCTCGTTGAACCCGAATTTGCAAAACATTCCGGTGCGGACAGACCTGGGCAAGCGGGTGCGCGAGGGGTTTGTGCCCGGCGAAGGCAGGGTATTTGTGAATGCGGATTATAGTCAGTTTGAATTGCGGTTGGCGGCGGTTCTGGCGGGCGACAAAAAGTTGATAGAAGATTTTAATTCTGGCGTAGATGTTCATACAAAGACCGCGGCGGACGTGTTCGGCGTGCCAATAGGGGAAGTGACCAAAAAACAACGCCGAGCGGCCAAGGTGATTAACTTTGGTGTGCTATATGGTATGTCACCGCATGGATTGTCGGCAGCCGCGGATATGACGCGCGATGAAGCTCAGAAGTTTATTAACGATNNAACGATTATTTTGAACTGCGAGCACCGATAAAAGAATACTCGGAGCGAGTATTGAGAGAGGCGAAGGAAAGGGGCTATGTGCAGACGTTTTATGGACGACGGAGGCCGACGCCGGATATCGACAGTCCGTCTTTTGTGGTGCGTGAAGCGGCGCGGCGGGCAGCTGTCAACATGCCGATTCAGGGCACCGAGGCCGATTTAATGAAACGGGCGATGATACTGCTGAACAAATATCTGGAAGCAAATGTGTCAGGCGGTGAGGCGTTTCAGGTTTTGCAAATCCACGATTCGGTGATGCTGGAATGCGTGGAGAGCCGGGCGGAAGGTCTGGCTGCAAAAATGCGGGAGATTATGGAAGGCGTGGCGCCAGAATTGGATGTGAAACTAGCGGTGGAGACGTCGATTGGCAAAAACTGGGGCGAGTTGTAGCCGTGCAAAAAGTGTTGCGCAGGGTTTTAGTCTGGGGGATCGTGGTGATTTTTGTGGGACTGGTTTTACATGCGCCGTTGATGGTGTTTTTGACATCGAGGTTTCCGGAGGGTAAGATTTTTTGGCAGTCCTGGAAGGAGATTTTGATGGTGTTGCTGGGGGCGGTTGCCGGTTTTTTGTTGGTGAAGGGCCGAGGAGTGGGCAGGTTCTTTAGATCCAAGTTGGTGCGGACGGTTGCGGTTTATGGCGGACTGTTGGTGGTCATGGCTCTAGTTTCTTTGGTATTTTTGAAGCAGCCAGTCTTGTCGGTGTTATCTGGTGTTTTGATTGATGGGCGATATTTATTGTTTATGCTGGTGGTGATGGCGGCGGTTTGGTTGGAGCCAGGGAGCGCGAAGTTATTTATGAGGGGCGCGATGGTTGGTGCGGCTATTGTGGTGGTTTTCGGTGTGCTACAGGTGACGGTTTTGCCCGATGATTTCTTGGCGGTGTTTGGATATGGGCCGGAGACTATTCAGCCGTTTCAGTTAATTGACGATAATCCGGAGTTTGTGAGGGCGCAATCGACTTTGCGGGGGCCGAATGTGTTAGGGGCTTATTCGTTGATGGCGGTTTTTCTATTCTGGTTTGGCTTTCGCAATCTAGTCCAGCCGCGAACAGCGTCGCCCGCACCCGTCGCCACGGGGCGGTCGCGCTTTTCTCTCGGGCTGCCGCCCTCCGAGACATCGCTCTGGACTAGATTGCGAAAGCCATTGCGTGAACGTCAATGCGCGGGCACCAAGTCTGCAAAAAAGGGCATCCCGCAGGCTACGGCCGAGGGCGAGTCGGCGTCCACCTGTGACGACAGGTTGGGCGAACGACGTCCCTTTGTTGCAGAGCTTGGTGTGAGCGCTGGCGTATTGGCGGCGATTACCTGTCTATACTTCAGTTATTCGCGGGGGGCGTGGTTGGGAGCTGGAGTGGCGGCAGTGGTGTTGGTGGTTTTTTGGTTGAAGAGCCATCGGAAGTGGATAAAAGCTGTGGTTGGGACCGGAGTGGTTTTGTTGGTGGTATTGGGCGGGTTATTATTTGCGTTTCGGGATTCAAGCTTTGTAGCAAACATATTTTTGCATGACGATGCGGAGGTTGGGGCGGAAGTTTCATCCAACGAAGAACATTTGGAATCGTTGCAAACCGGATTAAGACGATTGGCGACGCAGCCGTTCGGAGCGGGCGTGGGTTCGACGGGTTCGGCTTCGCTCTATTCGGATAGCCCGGTGATTATCGAGAACCAATATCTGTTTGTGGCACATGAGCTGGGTTGGATGGGATTAGCATTATTTGTCTATATACTATTCCGGCTTTTTACAGCGATTCCCCGAAAGTCCTGCTACTTTGCGGTGGCTGTGGCAACTTTGTTGGGACTTCTGGTAATAGGATTCTTCTTGCCAGTATTTGCCGACGAGACTGTTGCGATGACCCTGTTTGGGTTGATTGGGTGTATTGTTGCGGGAGTGCCATCCAGGGCGAAGACCATGTCCGTTCGGTGATTTACTTTTCCATCCCCCTCATGCTATAAT
>DBCV01000065.1:4461-4613 GCA_002293245.1 Candidatus Saccharibacteria bacterium UBA949
GACTCTGAGGGCAGCTATACCTATGACCTATCCATTGCTACCACCGGCAATATCTTCATACCCATCACCCCAACCCCCATTGGCAACATCTCTTCCGGTACCCTTACTGCCAACGTGACAACAAATAGCCCAGTAGGCTATTTGTTGTCCGT
>DBCV01000022.1 GCA_002293245.1 Candidatus Saccharibacteria bacterium UBA949
GATTTTCGGGCGGATCGGGCGATTCAGTTTAGCGAGATGATGACTTTGCCGGATAGTGAATTTCCGTATTTTGAGCGGGGGCCGATGCCGAAAGTTTATTACGCCGGGATAGTGGAATACGATCAAGATCGGCATATTCCCGAGAATAATTTGGTGGAACCGGAAAAAGTTAAAGGCGTTTTGGCGGAATACTTGGTGCAGAATGGTGTCCATCGGTTTGTGATTTCGGAGTCGATTAAGTTTGGGCACGTGACCTTTTATTTTAATGGCAACAAAAAAGGTAGGTTTAGCGACGAGCTGGAAGAATATGTGGATGTGCCCAACAAAACTGGCGAGCCGTGGCAATTCCCCTGGATGCACAGCGACGATTTGACTGACCAGTTGGCGGAGAAGATTTTGGGCGGCAAGTTCCAGTCTTGTCTAATTAATTACCCGAATGGGGATATTGTGGGGCACGAAGCGCAGATGGAATCGAGCATAGTGGCGGTGGAGGCGGTGGATATTGCCGTTGGCCGGCTGATGCAAGCGGTGGATAAAGCAGGTGGAGTGTTGTTGCTTACGGCGGACCACGGCTGCATAGAAGAAAACTATTACTTGGATAAAGACGGCAATCCGATTGTCAAGGATGGCCAAATTGAGCGCAAAACTAGCCACACCACCAACCCGGTGCCGTTTATTATTTATGACAATACTGAGAATAGAGATAAATATACTCTGAAAACTGGCGATTTTGGCTTGGCTAACGTCGCTGCAACTGTGGCAATGCTGCAAGGCTTGGAGCCGCTGCCAGAATGGCAAGAGAGCTTGATTGAGCTAAATGCGTAAGAAAACCGCCCACGGCGTGGACGATTTTGAAGGTACAAGAGGAGATTAAGCCTCTTCTAATGGTGGCATAGTGATGACGTAGGTATCTTATCAGGTGTCTTGCTGTTTGCATAATGAGACGCCTGGCATTTTCGCAATCTGTGCGCCGCTGCGACCCCATTCGGGTTAGCTCTGCCTTGATGTTATCCGCAGTCCTGCTTGACACACTAGCGTAGAAGCGCTCGCATAGTGCTTCCGGAGCTTCCGCGAGAGCTAGGGCGAGAGTCGTGGGATGCTCGTCGCGATTCTGGATTCCGCCAAGAATAGTTTTTTGGTTATACCTGTGGCCGCGCTTGAGTAGGGCTGCAAGTACCGCTTCGCCTTTGCGCGAGTTGCTGTCGCTGATATCGCTGGATTCCAGGGTTGCGTTGAGGCTATCGCGGATGCTGCGTATCAATTGTGGATCTGGGGCGGATAGCTCAAGCATCAACTGGCGTCAATGACTTCATATCTTATGCCCCTGTTATCCAATTCGACACATGTGACGCGGTTGATGACGTCTTGGCCAAGCATCGACATGAGGATCTCGCCGATAATCATGGGATTGTCACCTGCCTGGATAGCCAGGACGCCTTCGATTATGATATCTGCGCGTTGGAGTTCGACGCCGGGTTTGAAAGAGGAATAGGCGTATTCTGCCATGATTTTGCGCACGAGGTTGGGGTCGGCACCGTCCACCACGAGCATGATGCCTTTCTCTAGGAATGCATCACCGCATTGCCGCGCCGGTCCTTCAATACCTAATAGGGTATGATCCGGATCGCGCGCAAGGTTAGAGAGGGTCAAGATCTGGTTCACTGTTTCGACAAGTGACAATTTTTCACTGAGTGGGCAATCAAACATTCCGCGATTATTTAACGTTTTTAACATTGGGGCGCCACCTTTCTGCGGTAAGGTTCTATGGGCCTGCGACCGTTTTACTGGGAGGCCGATGGTGTTAGTGTAGCATGGCGTGTGGTATAATGAAACCATAATAACTATGGGTGGAGAGAAGATGAGGGCGAGGACGAAGAAGGCGATTTGCGAGCATGTACGCGCGGCGGATTACCTGAGCGTGGCGCAGATATTTTTGCAGGATAACTTTTTGCTGGAACGGCCTTTGCGGTTTGATGATATTAAGCCGCGACTGCTGGGGCATTGGGGGACCTGCCACGGAATTAACTTGACGTATGCGCACCTGTCGGCGTGGATTCGGCGGCAGGGCTATGGCGACAACTTGTTTGTGTTGGGACCGGGGCATGGGTTTCCGGCGTTGCAAGCCAACTTGTTTTTGGAAGGGACGTTGGGTGAGTTTGACAAACACGCCACGATGGATGCGGATGGAATTGCCTATATTTGCCGCAACTTTAGCTTTCCGGGCGGGTTTCCGTCGCATTCCAGTCCGCTGACGCCCGGAGTGATTGCCGAGGGCGGAGAGTTGGGGTACGCTTTGTCGGCGGCGTATGGAACGGCGCAGGATAATCCGGACTTGATGGTGGCCTGTTTGATTGGCGATGGTGAAGCCGAGACGGCGTCGCTTTTGGCGGCTTTGAATCTGAACAAGCTGATTAGCCCAGTGAGTAATGGGCTGGTTTTGCCGATTTTGCACTTGAACGGGTATAAGATTTCTGGGCCGACGATTTTTGGACGGATGAACGACCAAGACTTGTACGACCTATTGCACGGATTCGGGTTTACGCCGCTGTTTGTGGACGAGGATAGGGGCGATGTGGATGAATTGATGGCGCTGGCGTTGGATTCGGTGGCGGAGATTTGGCGGAGGATTCGACGTGCGGATGTTGCCGGCTTGACAAAACATAAGAAGTTTGATACAATGGGGGCAACGACTCAGAAAGAGGCGGCGGTTGTTGGTGGGCAAAATTGGTTCCGCATGCCGCTGATTGTATTGCGGACAGCCAAGGGCGAGACGGGACCGCGGTATCTGAACGGGAGCAAAATTGCCGGGAATAACCTGGCGCATCAGGTGATATTAACAGAGGCCAAGAAAGACCCGGCGCAGCTAAAGATGCTGGAAGGATGGCTGCGGAGTTATAGGTTTGGTGAATTGTTTAACCGGACGAAGGGCTTTGGTGGGTTTTTGCGCGAGACGGTGCCGGAGGGTGAGGCGCGGATGGGCATGAATAGGCATGTTTTGCCGAAAAACGCGGTGAAATTAGTGCTGCCGGAAATTAGTGAGGCCGAAGCGCCGCAGATGGTGGTGCCGGGTGCAGAACACAAGTCGAGCGCAAAAGCTATTGGGAATTACTTGCGGAATGTGTTGGTGGGAAGCGAGGGCGCCCGCGGTTTTCGGCTGTTTAGCCCGGACGAAACGGCGAGTAATCGGCTGGATGCGGTGTATGCAGCGACTGGGCGGGCCTGGCTGTTGCCGCCCGCGAATTGGGACAAGGATATGGCGCCTGATGGGCGCATTGTGGAATTGCTCAGCGAAAATACTCTGCAGGGGCTTTTGACTGGCTATGTTTTGACTGGGCGGTACGGAGTACTGGCGAGCTACGAGGCTTTTGCGCAGATTGTGGCGAGTCAGGTGGACCAGCACTTGAAGTTTTTGGAACAGAGCCGGAGCGTGAGTTGGCGCAAAGGTATTCCGGCGCTGAATATCTATTTGACATCTGTGGGTTGGCGGCAGGACCATAATGGGTTTTCGCACCAAAACCCGGGGCTGATTAGCGACCTACTGCTGAGGCCGAGTTGCATGGCGAACGTGTTTTTGCCGGTGGACGATACGGCGGCGTTGGCGGCGGCGGAATGGACGCTGGGCGCTAAAGATGTGGTGAATGCCGTGACGTTCGGCAAGACAGAGGAGCCGCGGTGGATTGATATTAACCACGCGCGGTATCAGCTGGGCGAAGGGCAGGGCGCGTCGGTTTGTCAGTTTGCTAGTGATGCGAAGCCGGATATTATTGTGGCTGGTGCGGGCGATTATGTGAGCAAGGAAGCGTTGATCGCTATGCAGCTGGTGCGGAGTATGACGGATAAGATAAAAATGCGGTTTGTCAATATTGCGGTTTTGTCGTTTGGTGGTATAGGTACGAGCAAGAATCAGCTGGGGCGGGAGAGATTTGATGAGTTGTTCGGCAAAAAACAGCCGGTTGTTTGCAATTTCCATGGCTATCCGGAGACGATGCGAGCGATTTTTAGTCACTATCTGGATGATATGTCAAGGCTGGAGTTGCGGGGTTATTCCGAGAAAGGTAGCACGACCACGCCACTAGACATGCAGATTTTGAATGGCACGGACAGATACAGTTTGGCGATCAAGATTTGCGAAAGGGCGGCCGATCTGAAAGTTGTTAGCGGGAAAGAATCTGCCCAATTTGTCCAGAAGATGAGCAGGAAACTGGCGGAAGTGCGTGGCTATATATATAAATATGGCGACGACCCGGACGAGGTGAAGAATTGGGTTTGGGGGTGGAAGTAGAGGCTCGGGCTGGATTAGTCGAGCTTGCTTTTTTGCTGCGTGTGTGCTAGAATAACTGTATTGCCCAGCGGTGGGCAAGGGCTTCTGGCCGGAAAAAAGGAACGGGAGTCGCTTGGTTGTGTACTTTATTATGGGAGGAGAGACGGAAAATGCTAACAGTAGTGTTGGCCATCTTGATCGGATTGGTTATCTTGGGCAAACGTGGGTTAAGAAGACTAGCGGGTAGTTCGTTGTGGTGGGCATGCTTCTGGCTCGGAGTGTGGCTCGCGGTTATTGTGTCCGTTGTGCTCGTTACGATGAGCATTGCTTTGCTGACGTTCGACAAAGCGGCGTATACTGCTGAGATCGAAACGCTCAAACGGGAGAATGCCGAGATTGAGTTCAAGCTGCGAGGAGCCCTGCCGAGCGTGGATGACCCCGCTGAGTCGGTAAATCTGGTATTGTCGCTGGCTTACAAGCACAGCCGTAATGCCGCAAAGATTGTCCCGTTGGAAAAGGAGCTTTACGACACGATGCCGCTCTTTGCGTTTTTCGTGTATTTTGGCCATTAGATTCCTAGAACTTTCGCGCGCTGTTATGTACGCCCCCGATTTGGTTCGGGGGTTTGTTTTTTGGGCTGATGATGGGTTTTTGGGGACTGCTCTGGCTGAAAATGTGGTATGATGAGGCTATAAAAGGAGTGTTTTTATGTCAAAAAAAGATGAGAAGTTGTTTTTGAGTGTGAATGTGGGGAGTTCGAGCCGGAAGTATGCGCTGTACCGGGGGGAAGAGATTGTGGCGGCGCTGCACTTCGAGGCCAGCGAGCAGGGGATTTTGGGGTCGCTGAAAGATGCGGCGGGGAAGAAGTCGGATGTGGCAGCGGGCATAGAGAGTTTGGCGGATGCGCCGGGGGCGGCGTTTCGGGTGTTGCGAGAGGCGGGATATTTGACAGATGCTGGTGTGGATGTTGTGGTGATGCGGTTGGTGGGAGCTGGGGATTACTTTGCGGCGGATCATATCGTAAATGAGGAGTTTCTGACGCGGCTAGAGGCGGCCAAGGAGGATGCGCCATTGCACATTCCACCGATGTTGACGGAGTTGCGCGGGTTTCGGCAGATTTTTGGTTCGGCGCAGATTGTGGCGGTGAGCGATACGGCGTTTCATTTTGACAAGCCGGCGTATGCGATGTATTATCCGGTGGACGTGAAATTGGCGGAGGAATATGACATCAAGCGCTATGGCTACCATGGGCTTTCGGCCGGGTATGTGGCGAATTACTTGGCGGAGAATGGGATTCGTGATGAAAAAGTGGTGGTATGCCATCTGGGTAGCGGATCGAGTTTGACGGCCTTGAAAATGTTTGAAATTGGTGGCAAGGTAGAATATAAGTCGATGGACAATACAATGGGCTATACGCCTTTGGAGGGTGTGATGATGGCGACCCGGTCGGGGTCGATTGATGTGGGGGCGGCGGTGCAGCTCAAGAAAAAACTGGGTCTGGATGATGACGGGCTGATGAAACTTTTGAACTCAAAGTCGGGGTTTTTGGGTGTGAGCGGATCAACTAATGATATGCGAGAGGTGTTTGCGCTGGCGGATAAGGGTGATGCGCGTTCGCAGCTGGCGCTGGAGATGTTTTATTACCGGGTGAAGTTGGCGATTGGCCAGATGGCGGCGGCGTTGGGCGGAATTGACGGCTTGGTGTTTACGGCGACAATTGGGGAGCGGAATGATGTGGTGCGCCAGACAATTGTGGACGGAGTGAGCTACCTGGGCTTTAAGTTGTCGGGCGTGAAGAACGGGGCGGGGCTGGGTGCGGCCGGACATGTGGAGGTGAGCGCGCGGGGGTCAAAGCCGGTATATGTGGTGGCCTTGGATGAAACGGAACAGATGCTGCGACGGGCCAAGCTGATGATAGGTGCGTGAGGTGACGCGCGGGGTTGGTCAGGTTAGCGACGAGGAAACTGTGGTGATTCTACGGGAATTGNNAGGAAACTGCGGTGATTCTACGCGAGCTGCGCGACGTGTTGCAACGCGGGGTGGCTGGTGATGTGGTGGAGCTGGGGTGCTATATGGGAGACACCAGCTTGCTGCTGGCAAAAGAGCTGGCGGGGACGAAGCGAGGGCTGTGGCTTTACGACTCGTTTGATGGTTTGCCGGAAAAGACTATCCAGGATTTGTCTAGCGCTGGTGAGGCGTTTAGAGCTGGGGAGTTGAAGGCGAGTAAAAGTGCGTTAGTTCGGCGGTTTATGAAGACCGGTTTGCCACGGCCGATGGTGAAAAAGGCTTGGTTTGCGGATTTGGGACCGGCGGACCTGCCGGGGAAGATTGCCTTTGCGTTTTTGGATGGGGATTACTACGAGTCGATTCGGGATTCGTTGCGGCTGATCGAGAGGAAGTTGTCGCCCGGAGCGGTGATTGTAGTTGATGATTACCAGAGTGAGGCATTGCCAGGGGTGGCGAAGGCAGTTGATGGGTGGCTCGGCACTGGGTATAGCAAGGTGCTGAAGCTGCGGGTTGAGAGGTCATTGGCGGTGGTGAAGATTGAAGGGGATGGCGGTGATTAGGACCGGTGGTGGCGATGGCGAACAGAGTATTGGCAAAAGGTAGGAAGTGTGATAGTATGGGTGCAGGGCCCAATAGTGGGAGGGAAAAGATGATATAAACTCAGTATATGGACTTTTTAAGTTGCATATACTCCTAATTAATGGTGCTTTGATGAGCGCTGGAAAGGAACCAATAGAGCATGAAAGATTATGAACTGACTGTTCTGATCAATCCGGATCTGGAGAAGGATCTGGACAAGGTAGTGGGAAAAATCAAAAAACTGGTGACCGATAATGGTGGAGAGGTCAAAAAAGAAGAAAGCGAGGGCAAAAAGAAGCTGGCGTATTTGATTGCCAAGCAGGAGTTTGCAGTCTTTCACTTCTTTGAGCTAAGTTTGCCGGCGGAAGCGCCACTGAAAATCAACGGTACTTTGAATATCACAGATGGTGTACTGAGGTACTTGCTGGTGAAGCGGGATGAGAAATTGGCTGCTGCTTTGGCGAAGAAGGATAGCTCGGATGAGGAGCATGAAAATAGCAAAGATAACGAGGGGAAGGAATAATTGTTATGCGCGGATTTACAAAAGTTGTAGTAATGGGGAATCTAACGCGAGATCCAGAGTTGCGCTCGACGGCTAGTGGGCAAAGCGTGGCGAGTTTTGGGATTGCAGTGAACAGGGGGACGAAAGACAAAGAGGAAGTTAGCTTCTTTGACTGTTCGGCTTGGGGCAAACCGGGTGAGATTATTAGCCAGTATATGAAGAAAGGTCGGCCACTTTTGGTGAGCGGGCAATTGCGCCAGCGANNGCGAACTTGGGAAGACAAGAACGGCGGGGGCAAGCGCAGCGCAGTGGAGATCGTGGTTGACGACTTTACTTTCTTGGGTGACGGAAACGGTAGTGGGGCTGGGGCTTCGGCTGGTGGCGCAGAATCGGCGTCTTCTGGGTCTGCGGATGCGGCGGCTGCGCCACAGGTTGATGAGGCGCCAGCGGATATAACAGACGAGATTGATCTCTCTGAGGTGCCATTTTAGGAATTAGGTAAAGGAATGTATGATGAA
>DBCV01000027.1 GCA_002293245.1 Candidatus Saccharibacteria bacterium UBA949
AGCGGCATCGCGGTCGGTATGGCCACCAATATTCCGCCGCATAATTTAACGGAAGTGATTGATGCAACGGTGGCGCAGATTGATAATCCGGATATTCAGTTGAATGAGTTGATGAAGCACGTAAAAGGGCCGGATTTTCCGACTGGCGCCGAAGTTTACGGCGGCGCGCCAATGAAGCAAGCCTATGCGACTGGGCGGGGTTCGGTGGTGATTAGGGCAGTTGCGAATATCGAGGAAGATAAAAAGGGTAAGGCAAAGATTGTTATTACAGAGGTGCCATATGGTATGAGCAAGGAAGCCTTTATCGAAAAAGTTCGCGAGTTGGTGCTGGCTAAGAGGATTGGCTCGATTGCTGATGCGCGCGATGAATCGGCGCGGGGCAAGGTGCGGGTGGTGGTGGAACTGAAAAAAGACGCTTTCCCTAAGAAGATTCTCAACCAACTGTATAAAATGACCGAGCTGCAAACGGCATTTCACTACAATATGTTAGCGCTGGTCAACGGGATTCAGCCGAAGATTTTGGGGCTAAAGGAGATTTTGACGGAGTTTATTACCCACCGACAAAAGGTGATTCGGCGGCGGACAGAGTTTGAACTGCGCAAAGCGCGGGAGCGCGCGCATATTTTGGAGGGCTACAAGATTGCGCTGGACCACATTGACGAGGTGATCGCAACCATTCGGGCCAGCAAGACTACCGAAGAGGCGGAAACCAATCTGCGGGCCAAGTTCCAACTGAGCGAGATTCAGGCCAAGGCGATTCTGGCCATGCAACTGCGCCGATTGACTGGCTTGGAGCGGGAGGCGATTGAGAATGAGTTGAACGAATTGATTAAATTGATTGGTAAATTGGAGGGGATTCTGGCCGACGAGCAGCTGATTCTGGATTTGATTAAGTCCGAGCTGTTGGAGCTGCGGGAAAAATATGGCGACAAGCGGCGCTCGAAGATTTTTAATCACGAATTGGGCAAGATGAGCGACGAAGAATTAGTGCCGGAAGAGGAAAGTGTAGTGCTTTTGACGACCGAAAACTATATTAAGCGGGCTTCGACCTCTGACTTTAAGAAACAAAAGCGGGGCGGCGTGGGCAAACGGGGCATGAGCACCAAAGAAGAGGACGTGATTTCGCAGATTATAACTACAAATTCGCATGATTTCTTGCTATTCTTTACATCGGCCGGGCGGATTTTCCGCCTGAAAGCCTATGAAGTGCCGGCGGCCAGCTTGAGTTCAAAGGGCGTGGCGGCAGTAAACCTGCTCAGCTTGCACCCAGACGAAAAGATTACCTCGATAATTAAGCAGGCGGCCGATGCTAGCAGTGATGGCTTCCTGTTTATGGCAACCAAAAAGGGAACGATTAAAAAGACCCCGCTAAAGGACTACGAAAACATCCGGACGAATGGTATGATTACGATCAAGCTGGACAAAGGCGATGAGTTGCGCTGGGTGAAGGGGACAAACGGCGACAATGACATAATCATTTCTACTTCTGCCGGGCAGGCCACTAGGTTTAACGAGAGCGATGTGCGAGCCATGGGGCGGACGGCGATGGGAGTGCGGGGGATTCGCCTGCGGCCGAATGATACAGTGGTCGGTATGGACGTAGTGACGGACAAGGATCAGAAGTTGATTGTATTGAGCAGGAATGGTTACGGCAAGATTACCAAGGCAGCCGGGGTGCCGGCGCATAAGCGGGGCGGCGTTGGGGTGAAAGTTGCGGCGGTGACGAATAAGACTGGGCCTTTGATTGCGGTGAATACGCTGGACCACGATGCGCGGGAGTTTATTGTAGTGTCAGCCGGCGGGCAAACCATCCGAACGGCGCTAAAGGATGTACCGGTGCTGAACCGGGCCACGCAGGGTGTGCGGATTATGCGGTTGGCCGAAGGCGACACGGCCGCTTCGCTGGGGATTATCCCGGAAGCCACGCCAGAGGTGGGGGATGTGGATGGCAGCTTATAGATACTTGGGTGCGGTGGTCTTGGCTTGGCTGGTGGTTTTTGCTATCAAGTCTGGCGTAGCCTCGGTTAAAGCTCGGCGACTGGTGCTTGACCTGGGCGACGGCGGCTTTCCCAGCGGCCACGCGGCATTGACGGCATCGGTGGCTACGATGATCGGCTTGGTTGACGGGGTGTGTTCGCCACTGTTTGCCTTGGCGGCGGTGTTATTTTTGATTGTGTTCAATGACGCAATTCGCACCAGGTTTTCTGTTGGCGAACAGGGGGCAGCTTTGAAGTCGCTCATCTCTGAACAAAAATCCGCTGTACGGCCGCCGCGAATCACCCGTGGCCACACCTTGCCAGAGGCTCTGGCCGGGGCTGTTCTTGGCGCGATTGTGGCAGTGGCGGTCTTTTTCGCAACAAAGTAGGGTTAATTGCAAAAAAGTGTTGACAGGTCATGCTGGGGTGTGCTATACTGCAGTTAAGGCTGGGGAGTACTTTGATAAACTGTTTGTTTTTGCAGGACGGATCGTAAGTACGCCGTGGCCTGGCCTGCCTCCTTTCTATGTGCCACTCGTCGTTTGCGATAGTTATATGGCGTAAGCGTGAGAGCTGTCGTTATTTGCAATTCTCTATCGCTGTTGTCGCGTTGTTTTTTACAGTAATCCTGTCATGCGGGCTCGGAAGCCCGTCCACCTACTGCAGAGGAGGTCCATATGATGGCAACAAAAGTATTGGCGGTTCTTATGGTACTTGTCGTTTTGACGTCGGGCGCGACCAATGTGTACGCTATCGTTCCGCCGAATGGTGCGGTTGAACATGTGCGATCATTGTCGCTAAACGCCCAGAGGCGTCGGAGAGCAAAACTCACTGGCCAAGCCGGGAAACTGATGCAGACATGTCACTATCCAGCGGGAGCAAATGCTCGGACTCGTTCCATGCTCCGGCCTAAGATGCCGCCATACAAGGTTCGGGCAGAGCCCGTCACTACAAGGTGTTAGCAACACCTAGCGCTCCCTTCGATAGGATGAGCGCAATTGTCTTTTCCATGAAGCTGTCCTCTTTTAGCAAGACCATTGCAGGGCAAAAACAGGCGGAGTAGGTTTCTACGCCCTCGAGTTTTCTCGAGCAGTGCAAACGATATCTTATTCGGACCCCTGTGGCAACCAGCCATGGGGGTGTTTCTTGCCTAAAATGAACTTTCTTGCAAAAAAGTGTTGACAATATTAGTTGGTGTGTGATAGTATGTTGGTAAGGGTTGGCGTACTTGAAAATCTAGTGGGGTTGTCTTTTTTATCATGCGGATACCTCCTTACATCCGAACTTTGCAAATTATGCCAATGCCGTGGCTGTGTATGCGGCATCGTCGTTGTGGGTACGCCATCCACGCCCTTGTGTAGCAACGGCCAGTCAACTGCGATTGCAGGCTTGCGATTTGCTGCAAGCCCTTTGAAGCTCTTGTTGTTTCTGTACGAAAGGAGAAGTATGAAGAGATTCAATCTACTCCAGCCCAGCGCGTTAGTGTTGCTGATGTTGGTCCTTATCTCTACCGTCATACTGAATGGTCTCGGCGCTGTAACGGGCGCTGGAGAGTGGATGGTTCGTCCTACGAGAAGGATAATCGGGCCAGTCCACGAGAGCCGCTCTTATGACCATAAGGCACCGACTCACCGCAATACCGCAAAACCGGATCCGACTACTATGTTGCCTGCCGCACATAGTTCCGGCATCCCGCGTTGGGCGCTAGACCGCGAACACGGCTAGCTCCCGCCGGCAGGTCGGCGGGGGTTCGAACTGAGAACCGAGCCCTCGCCGAAAGCCGGCGACCACAAGTTCCACTTGGCGTTTCGCCGAGTGTGCAGCACTTTACGATTAGGCCCCATACGGGGCCTTTTCTCTCGACCGCAACTCGGCAAAAACCCGCAACTGATAGTTGCGGGTTCTCTATTACGGCCGAGGTTTATTGCTTGTTCTCGTCTTTGTGGCCCCAAGATTCCTTGACTTCATGGAACTTGTTTTCGGCTGCGTCTTTGACGTCACCGGCTTTGTCGGCTACGGCGCCGCCAGCATCCTTGGCTTTATCGGCAACAGCTTCACCGCCTTCGTGAATTTTTTCTCCGGCGTCCTTGGCCATGTCCTCAACTTTGTTCTTTGCGTTTTCGAAAAATCCCATTGGTTTTTCTCCTTTTTATTTTATTTAGTATTGTGGTTATATTATAGCACATAGAAACTATCGGGCGATAGTCTATTTGGAAATCATGTTGTTTTCCACAGGTGACGGCTTAATTGCCGCGAGAATCGGGTGGTAATACGGCCAGCATTTTTCGCACTAATCCTGGGTTCTCTATGATGCTTTAAAAATGTCTAATTCTGGTCGGGGTTGTTAGCTCAGGTTATAACTGAACACGTTATAAATTAAGCCACTAACGTCTGTTGACGCTTTTGATGTCTTGCAGCTCAAACCGATGTTTTTGAATTGCGCCTGAGCATGCGTCTTTATCGATTTCTTCGATGAACATTTTGTATGGCCTGGCGTATAAATCCGAATCTCCATATAATGCCCGGTACACGACCAGTTTTCCCCCGGTTTCGCTGTGCGTGGCAATACCTAACACAATATAGTAATCGCCTTTGTAATGCTTGTAGATACCGTTGATCTTCACTTGCGTTTGCATTTTCTCAGCGCCCGTTTCTTGCCGCAATTGCAAACTGGCTAAAATACTTCTCGACGCCCGAATAGTCGGTTAAATTGCCGTAGAATAGCTCAAGGAACTCGGTTTTCGCTCGAAGTATCTCGCGAAGTCGAAGGCCCCTATAGTTACTCGTTGTTGCGTCGAATAAGTCGATGGCTCGCATGATTGCGCCGTCGCGACGGGTAACGTCGTTGCGAGAGTTAATTGCCCGGCCTACTTCTGAGCTAATATTGCCCATTTGCTCTAGAAAGCTGAGCTTTGCCCATTTTTGGCGGTTAATTTCCATCGACGACCTTATCAATTATTTCTACAATTTTTTGTCGTATGGCTGGGTCCTCGACGTAGCGAGAACGGTTATTTTGGCGTGGGCGAATGTTTATCATGGAGTCAAATTCGATAAAATCTGGTGAGCCGAACTGTTCAGGATAGAGATTGATGCCCCACAAATCATTTTGGAGCGAGCCGTTATCCAACATATATTGCTCAATATCAGCATGGAGCTCTGCATCCAGTACTACGATACCTTTTGCTACATCCACGTCAGCCTTAACCATATTACCGAACATTTTTTCCGACATTTTCCTTAGTTCAGCGAGGGTTATTTTCTCGACTTGTTTCATAAAATGATTATACCATAGAAAAAAGCACTCATCGTGCTTATGGTTGGTCGGGGTTACTGGACTTGAACCAGCGACCTCGCAGTCCCGAACCGCGCGCGCTACCAACTGCGCCAAACCCCG
>DBCV01000003.1:0-2510 GCA_002293245.1 Candidatus Saccharibacteria bacterium UBA949
CTCACCTTGTCAATCACCAGCGGCATCGACCAAACGTTGGCCTTGCCATCTTCTAATTTGCGAATCAGGTGCATGCCGGACGTACAATTGCCGAACTGATCCGCCCCGCAAACCTGCAGATCCACACCGTAAGTCCGGTACAGGTGCAAGAAATCGTAGCCCTGAATCAGCGAGTAGCTAAACTCAGCATAGGAAATCCCCGAGCCACCTTCCCCGATCCGTGATTTAACAAATTCGCGATCCAAGAGCTGCGTCATCGAAAATTCTTTGCCGATCTGTCGGATAAAATCAATGTAGCCAATGTCCTTGAACCAATCTAGGTTGTCCACCATGGTCAACTTCAATCCGCCTTTGGAAGTTTGACCAAAAACTTGCTCGTATTGCTCAGAGAGGCACCTTTTGTTGTGCTCAATTTCAGCAAGTGGCTTCAGATCCCGCTCGCCACTGTCCTTGGGGTCGCCGATTTGCCCGGTCGCTCCCCCAATCAACAGATACGGCTTGTACTTGNNAACACCGAGCACATCATCATCGCCGCCAAGTTGCCAATCGTCAAGCTGTCCGCACTGGGGTCCGCGCCCCAATAGAACTGATGCGGCTTGCCATCCGCCCGCGGTGCATCCAGCTCCGCAGCATTTTCAAAAGTATTCTCCGCCTTAAACCCGCGCCACATCAACTCTTCGCTTAATTTCATAGTTTTCATACTCTAAGTATAGCAAAATCCACCTCTTTCGCAACCCTTTTGTTTTTCCCAAAAAAGCGTGTTTGCTATTGACTTTTACGAGCGGGTGTGCTATACGTTAGAAATGGAGGCATTTTCGTGCCTAACCATCGCAACTTGCAATCACAATACCCTGAAAGGATGTATGCGCCATGAAGCATCTACGCAGTTTATTCAGAAAAATTTGCAACTGGTTTTCGCGCGGCCTTTCCGCTAAACAGATCATGCGTGCCGGTGAGGCGATTGTACGTACTGACCCGCACAGCTCATCCACTGCTGAGGACATCATAACGTCAGATTACAAGCTGTCTGACGCAGACGCAACGGAAAAATGTATCGCTGCGGCCATGAAATTCTGGGATGGCTCTATTCCAAAAACCAGTCTATCTGCCAAAAAACGGCGGCTCTTGCTCGCCGCAATCGAAGAGCAGTATAGATTGGGTCTATCAAGGAGCTTTATTGCATCCGTATCTAGTAATCCTTACTACAATGGGTTCGAATCATGTCATAGTCGCAAAAGCGCGTACGATCGGTACAAATCGGCTTGCGAAAAGGCTGGGTTGTCGCCCAAAAAAGGCGGCGACAAATGGCTACATGGCGCCTACTTAATCTGTACAATAGACACCGACAATTGGGAAGTCTCATGTTCACCCGGGCCCCCCGACCTCGAAATTGTGATTTATCCAAAACGCAATCCCGCTTAGAGTAACGGGATCACTATCCCCGCCGGACGGCAACTTCGTCTGGCGGTTTTTCTATGCAGCATAACTATTCATGCGTCACAAAAAACCATTTGCGTTTGCAAAATGGACGTGATAATATATATGTATATATGGATGAGGGAGATGTGGAGAAAATGCGAGACCGAAAGCCATTTCGTGGGCGGGAAAAACTGCGCAAAGCAACCGAACCGCGCAACGATGAATACAACGATAGGCACAGTAGCGAAAAACTGCAAAACGAGGAAGACAAGATGGTAAAAAATACTAAGAATAAGAATGATAAAAACGGCAGCAAAAGTCTGGACAAAAGCACCAAGACTGGTTTCGATAACTGGTCCAACAAGAAGTCGGAGAAGAAAGCCGAGAAGCTGCGCAAATCATCAACTCTCAAGCCCCGCAAACGCAGCCGCTCCAAAAACAAGGANNCTTTCCCACAAACGGCTAACCAAAAAGGACACTGCGGCCCGCAAACGTGCCGAATACCTGGCCAGCCTGCCCAAAAACCCCATTGCTCGGTTTTTTGTCCGCCTCAGCCCCAAGCATTTCTTCGGCTACTGGTTCTCCAAGCGTGGCCTGCTGATGCTGGTCAAAATCATCCTGGTTGGCGTTGTTCTAATGGTTCTGGGTGTTTTCGGCCTGTTCATGTACTTCAAAAAAGACCTGGACATGATCAACCCCAGCAACCTGGCCAACCGCGTGCAATCTACTATTAACCGATACGAAGACCGCAACGGTGTTTTGCTCTGGGAAGACAAGGGCGACGGCAACTACAAGTTGGTGGTAGAGGGAGACGATATTAGCACCTACATGCGCCAGGCCACCGTGGCCATTGAGGACCGCGAGTTCTATAATCACAAGGGTGTGGACCCAATCGCGCTGGTCCGCTCCATGATCAACAACCTGGGTGGCGGCAGTGTGCAAGGTGGTTCCACTCTAACCCAACAGCTAATCAAGCAAGTTTACTTCGCCGACGAAGCCGGCGAGCGAGGTCTGGCGGGCGTACCCCGCAAAATCAAAGAAATCATCTTAGCCATAGAAGTGGAACGGATGTACGACAAAGAGCAGATCAT
>DBCV01000003.1:2515-6713 GCA_002293245.1 Candidatus Saccharibacteria bacterium UBA949
GAATCTGGCGCTCAAACCTATTTCGGTAAAAGTGCCAAAGACCTGGGCCTGGCCGAATCCGCCCTGCTCGCGGCAATTCCCAACAACCCATCAGTCTTGGAACCATATAATGTCGCTGGCAACGACATGCTTATTGAACGGCAACATCGGGTGCTTGACGTAATGGCCCAGCTCGGCTTCATCTCGAACGACGAANNCAAAGAAGTGCCAATCCTTGACCAAATCCGGCCCGAAGAGGGGCAATACCAGGACATCAAAGCGCCCCACTTTGTGCTGGAAGTCAAGCGCCAATTAGAGGAAGAACTGGGCGTCAAAACCATGCGCGCCGGTGGATACACCATCCGCACCACATTGGACTACAACGCTCAGCTGATTGCCGAGGATGCCGCCAACAAGGGCAAAGAATACCTGTATATGTCCAACTCCGATAACATCAATATATCATCTGTTGACACAGCAACCGGGCAAGTCATCGCCATGGTCGGCAGTATCGACTGGAATCGTGATGTTTATGGCCAGCAAAACTCAGCCACCTCGCAGCTGGAGCCAGGGTCCAGCATCAAACCAATTGTGGACTATGCGCCGCTATTCAAGCAGCGCCAAGGGGTTAATTACGGTCCGGGCTCAATCCTCAAGGATGAAAACATCGACAATATCTACTGCGTTGGCGCCGTGGGCCGCTGCCATGTGGGCAACTTTACCGGCAAATTCTATGGCAACGTGACGATTCGTCAAGCCCTATCCAGTTCTCTAAACATTCCGGCGATTAAGGCAATGTATATCAACGGCATCGACGACAGCATCGCTACAGCCCAGGCGCTGGGCGACAAGTCATATTGTAAGGATAGCTTTGCTGGCTTATCATCGGCCATCGGCGGCGGCTNNGGCTGCACAGTCACGCCTATTGAACATGCCAACACTTATGCATCGTTTGCTCGCGGCGGCATCTATAAGCCACTGGCATATATTCTGGAAGTTAAAAATTCGTCGGGCGAAGTGACATCTCGCTGGGAAGACTCCGGCGAACAAGCCGTGGACGTCCAAGTTGCCTATATGATCAGTGACATTCTCCATGACCCATTGGCCCGCAACAGCTTGGGCATCTGGGGCTCGGCTGCAGCAGCTTACGGATTTGTTGTACCGAACGTCTGGACTGCCACCAAAACCGGCACCACAGAAAACGGCGCCGGGCTAGCCAAAGACTATTGGGTAGCATCTTACTCGCCAGTGGTAGCCACCACGGTCTGGCACGGTAATCACGATGGCTCGGCCCTGACCGGCAATGACTCCATGCACGTTGCTGGCCGTTGGGCTGTGCAAGTGTTTATGGAGCGTGTCCACAAAGAGATCTATGCCGACGGCCGCGAGGGCAGCTTGGCCGGCAAGTGGCAAGAGGGCATGGCTATCAACCAACCCGATGGCATCCAAAAAATGACCGTCAACGGCAAAAACGACATCTGGCCCAGCTGGTTCAATAAAAACGTCGCCACCAATCAGGTAGAAAACATGGTCTTCGACCGCGTCACCAAGAAGCTGGCCACCGATGCAACACCAGATTCTACCCGTATCACCATTCCAGTCACCAAGATTATTGACCCCATCACCGGCAAATCTTCACTGGTTGCCGAAGACCCAGCTTATAATCCTAACGAACACGACGATCGCCACCAATCATCAGACGTCATGCCTGCCGCCACCGTCACGTTGACCAAAAAAGAAGGCGCCGTCGCCGAAGAAGACGAAGAGGCACTGTATCTGATAGACCTAGCAGCCGCTCACGGAACATTCGCCCTGCAGTCCTATGTGGTATATGTTGGCGACAAAGAGATTGAATCAGGCGTTGCCGGCAGTGATAACGAAATCAGCCTGAGCCTAGAGCGCGCACTTCTACCCGGCCAAACGGTTTCCTTCAAGATTATTGACGTCGCCGGATACGAATACACCGCCACCAAGAAAACGCCGTAGCCATGATTGCCAGACTATCCGGTAAGCTTATAGAAAAAAACGGGGCTTCCTCGGCAATCATCGACGTAGCTGGTGTCGGGTACGAGGTCATACTTTCGGCTGGCGACTACCACCACCTCCTGATAGATACCGACGTCGTGGTGTTCACCCACCATCACATCCGCGAGCAAGCCCAAGAATTGTTCGGCTTCTCCACGCCAGAAGCCAAAAAGTTGTTCGAATTGCTAATTACCGTTCAAGGCGTCGGCCCCAGGGCAGCGATGGCAATTCTGTCCATCGACAGCGCCGAGAATGTGCGGAACGCCATCGCCGGTGGCGATTCCAAGTTTATCTCTCGCGCCAACGGCGTGGGCAAGAAATCCAGCGAGCGCGTCATTGTTGACCTGCGCGACAAGGTTGGCTTTGCCGTAGGTAGTTCTAATTCCCATGGCTCACTGGAGCCGTTCGGACCTTCAGGTTCGTACGGCGATGACGCCGTCGATGCTCTCATGGCCCTCGGGTTTACCTTGGCTGACGCCGAAACCGCCCTTTCCGCCGTCCCCTCCGACCTGGCAACCCCCGCCCGCGTGACAGCAGCGTTGAAAAATTTGAGATAGATGATATCCTCAAAGTAATTCAACCGCGAACAGCGTCGATTGCACCTGTCGGCACAGGGCAATCGCGCTTTTCTCTCGGGCTGCCGCCCTCCGAGACATCGCTCTGAATTACTTTGAAGATATCCGACCCATCAAACTATGCGTGATGGCCGCCGCCAGGGCGTCAGCCGCGTCGTCAGGTCGGGGCGGAGCCTTTAAGCCTAGGTGTACTCTGACCATTTCCTGCACCTGTTTCTTTTCTGCTCGCCCGTATCCTGTTAGAGTTTGCTTTATTTGCAGCGGCGTGTATTCATAAATCTGCAAGCCGCTCTTATAGCACGCTAGCATGGCAATCCCGCGCGCCTCCGCAACGGATATACCGGTTGTGATATTCTGGGCAAAAAACAACTTTTCGATTGATGCGATTCGCGGCTCAGTTTCTGCAATCAGCTCATTCAAGCTATCAAAGATATCCGCTAATCGCTCGGCCAGCGGCGTATGTGGCGGCGTACTCACCACCCCTGCTGTCACCAGTTTAGCTTTGTTCCGACCATCAATCTCAATCACTCCAAAGCCCATAATGCCAGTGCCGGGGTCAATACCAAGAATTCTCATAAGCTGATTATATCTTACTTTCCAGCGCATCGTAAAACTTTTTTCAAAAACCTGCCGATATCGCTGCGAAATTGGAATACTACATAGAAAGCACCGAGCCCAGTTGCGGCAAGCAGCACAACCAAGGCGGCCGAAGACGAGCCGTCGGCAACACTAGCCACCGTGCTCAGCCCATAGTCAGCGCCGGCATTGTTGCGAATCTTGCGACACCGGTTAGTGTCCGGGTTCCGGTAATAGCCAATCTGGCAAGCAGCCAAGGCTGCGGTTGTCGGGTAGCTTTTGCACCGGCCTGTTGCTGGATTGCGAAACTTCCCTTCGCCGCAATCAGCCACCACGACCTCTTCTTCCTCCACAACCCGTCGGCATCTGCCAGTCACCAGGTTGCGTTCGTAGCCAGCAGCGCAAGGCGCATACTGCTCGTATTCATTCGCCGCACCCGGGGTCATGGCATAAGTTTGCCTCCACTGCGCTCCATCTGCACTCGCAAACTTGGCATAGGACGTGCCTTCTTTCAGTTTTTCATACCTTACGCTATCCACAGTTTCACCACCACTGTCCAGCAGTAAAACCGTATCCGAAGTCGTTTTAATTAACGACAGCTCGACATCCGCAAGCTCCACAAGATACACATCGCCAGCCGCCAATTCAAGTTTCCCCAGCTCCACCGCATGCTTTGATTTTTCCGTGCCAACTCGACATCCGTTCAAGTCGGCAACCTCATCGCTCTCATTAGTAATTTCCACAAACTGCTCCGCCACGTCTAAGTTGGCACCAATCTCGTTCAACCTCAGCCCTAGACACAGGTTTTCCGGTTCCAGCCCAAGCTCAGGATCGTCATCGCTCTCCTCGTTCTCCGGGCACCTCATCATCTGCCTCAATTCCAACGCCTCTGCATTATAAAAATCCGCAGCGCTATTCTCGGTGTCAACCATCAGCATATCGGCGTCCACACAACGGCCAAAAGTTTCCGAAACTGCAGCAGTTTTCACCGGTTCCGATTCAAACACCGGCCCACCATTCCAGCCTACACTGTCCAACACAAC
>DBCV01000003.1:6729-56809 GCA_002293245.1 Candidatus Saccharibacteria bacterium UBA949
CTGGCAAACTCGAAGTCAGCGTCGTCAGCCAAGTAGTCTCTGTAGGCCCATACATAGGCCTCGAATGGCGGCAAAGCCAGGTCAAGGTCGACTGCGGCCAAAACGCGCGTAGGTTTAGCATTTCCAAGACTCCAGCTTTCGCCCAAAAACTCGATGGCCAATCCGTTCAGATTCATCGTCAATTCCGAGGAATTATATACCTCTATAAACTCCGCCTGCTTATTCTCTGCCGTGCCAATCTGCACCTTGCTGATCTTCAAGCTAGAACTCGGCGGCGCATACTTTACCTCAACACCAATCTCGACACCACCACCCTCATCAATATCATTTTCTACCACATCCGCCGCAACCCGGCCAAACGGCACCAGCACTATATTCACCAGCGCCCAAACCACTACCGTGCCACCAATGACAACACGGCGCAATACTCCCCTTCGCATATTACCTCCTGTTTTACCTCGCCTGACCGTCCACCATCACCTCAAACTTAAACCCATCATAAACGCCCGCGCCGCTCAAGTCAATACAGGTTGTAAAAACTACAACATTTTTTGGAAGATGAAACGTGCTATAATTAAACCATGGGTATTTTAGGACGCAAAATGGACTACGACTTAGCAGTAATCGGCAGCGGCGCCGGCGGGTCAACCGCGGCTGTCATGGCCGCCAAGGCCGGCAAAACCGTCGCGCTAATCGAACAAAACCGTTTTGGCGGCGATGCAGCCAATTTCACCGACGTACCAATGGCCGCCCTGCAAACCGCGACTCACCTACTCGAGCTGGCCCAAGACGGCGCCAAGCTCGGCCTCACCACCGCCTCGTTGCGCTATAATTACGGCAACCTGATGCGCTGGAAAGACGAAGCCAAAAAGCACGCTGGCATCGGCAATAATCGACGCTTTTACGAAAAACTAGGCATCAAAACCATCCCTGGCCAAGCCACGTTCCTGGACCAACACGAGCTGGCCATTGGCGAAAAAACCACCCTCACCGCCAAAAAGATCCTCATCGCTAGCGGCGCCGAGTATAAGTCCGAAGTCGGCCTCTCGGGCATTAAGAATATCGAAAATGTGCCGCATCTCACGCCCGACACCGCGCTTAATTTGCGCCAGCCGCCCAAAACCTTGCTGATTATCGGCGGCGGTGCTACGGGCGTTGAGTTAGCTCAGTATTTCGCTCTGCTCGGCACCAAAGTGCTGATTGCCGAGATTTCTGATCGGTTACTCCCGCGCGAGGACGAAGAGGTTGGACAGCTGGTTGATCAACTCTTTAATATCAACTACGCTATCAAAGTTCTAGTCGGCACACGAGTTATCTCGGCCAGCACCAGCGCTCTAGGGAACCAAATCACCTTTGTGCGCGACGGCCAGACCAAACGCATCAAGGTTGACAACATTCTAGTCGCCACCGGCAAAGCGCCAGCCATTGATATTGGCTTAGAAAACGCCAAGATCAAGCACGACGATGACGGTATCATTGTTAACGAATTTCTACAAACCTCTGTCAAGCATATCTATGCATCCGGCGACGTGTTAGGAGGCGATAGCTCGACCAGCAAAGCAGTGTATCAAAGTCAAGTTGCTGGTAGCAATCTGCTCGGCAAAAACCACGCTGCCGTGGATTATTCTGGCACTCCCCGCATCACCAACCTCATACCCCAAATCGCCTCAGTAGGGCTGTCCGAAGACGATGCGCTCAAGAGCGACTTAAAGGTCCAAAAGTCTTTTGTACCACTCAGCCAAACCGCTGCTAGCAACTCCACCGGCTTCCACAACGGTTTTGTCAAACTAATCGCGGATAAAAAAACTGGCCAGCTTCTCGGCGGCACCATCGCTGCACCCGAGGCCGCCTCGCTAGTTTCCGAGCTCTCGCTAGCCATCCGCAGCGGCATGCCCGCCAGCGAACTTGCCGACATTCCTCGCCCATTCCAAAGCTGGGGCGAAGCCATCCGCCTAGCCGCCCTCCAACTCAGTTAGTTTTGCGCAAAACCGACACCGCTAGTTACATACTATATATCCACCCGCCCGCGCGGAGAGGNNGAGCCACAGCATCAGAATTAGAATCATCCACAAAATCGTCCGCTACCGCCCGCCCCACCAGCGACTCCAGTAAGTCCCGCAACGTCAATAACCCCACCGTCTCTCGGTCTTCATCTATCACCACAAACAGATGAAAATTAGTGCGCACAAACGCCGCCAGCGCAGTTTCTAGCGAATGGTCGCGGCGAATAAAATATACTTTTCGCAACATTTTTTCCCGCACCGCCGGTGCATCTTTAATATCTTCCAGCTGCACGTCGCTCAGATCCAAAATCCCCACAATATGGTCAATATCCCCATCCACCACCGGCAGGTAATTAAACCCAGCCTTGTGCAACCTATCCAGAGCGCTGGGCGTGAGTGCCAAATCCGCCTCTACCGTCTTGATGCCTCCGACCGGCAGCATCACCTCACTCACCCGCACGTCACGAAACTTCAGCGCCGACAGGATAATCAGCTTCTCGTCTTCGCTCACTACATCATTCCCCGCCGACATTACAACATGCGTCAGTTCTTCTTTTGACCCGGCCCGCATCATGTCCACGTGCGAATCTATCTCGGTATCGCGAAAGAAATCAAATACCACATTCAGCCTTGCCACCAATCTCAGCATTCCCGGTTCCATCTTTGTATATAACCAATGCGCAAAATGCGCCACTGGCTTTAAGTGCGAAATTGGCCCCGTGGCGACAAACCCCACCGTGCTGCACAGCAGCGCCCATCCCCAGTCCCCATATACCACCGCAATCACGATAAAGAACGCCAAAAAAAATACAATCATCAGCAGGTTGCGCAGCACCATCACATTCGGCAACAAACTTCCCCGCCTCAATTCGCTTTCAGCCCCACCATCACCCTTTTTCGCCCGTCGCTTCAATTCAAAATTGCTCATGCTACCCAATCGCCCCGCATACCTCACCGGATCCATCAGCGACATCAAAACAATCGCCAGATACACAACTACCAAAATCCCTATTACCATAACTATATTGTATCACATTCTATGCAAAACCGCCCACATATGATAAAATCAACAATATACTATAATATAGATTGAGGAAAAAATGAGCAAAAAAACGTGGATCATTTTAATCGCAGTAGTCGTCGGCTTTGCCGGACTATTCATATGGCTAGCCAACAAACCAGCAAACAAGATCGACCTCTCGCCCTACAACATCGCCGAGATTATACCCCCCAGCGCCGACAACGGTGAAATCGGCGACCACGTTCTGGGCAATCCGGACTCCAAAGTCGTGCTGGTGGAATACGGCGATTTTCAATGCCCCATGTGCAGCAGTGTTGCCAGCCGCATCAAAGCCATCGCCGAACTGTACAAAGAAGACATCGCTTTTGTTTTCCGCAACTTCCCCTTGCCCAACATGCACCAAAATGCCAAAGCCGCTGCCGCTGCCGCCGAAGCCGCTGGTCTCCAGGGCAAGTACTGGGAGATGAACGAATATATTTACAAAAACCAAAGCTCTTGGTCCAGCCTGCGGTCCAGCAGCCGCAACAATTGGTTCGCCGGTGCCGCAACCGCCCTCGGGCTCGATTCCGACCGGCTAATCACCGACATGACATCCGATGCCGTCACCCAGAAAATCAACTTCGACCTGAGCATCGCTACCGAAATCCAGGCCGCCGGCACTCCAGTTTTCTACCTGAACGGCGAAGTCGTCGAAATCGAGACCTGGGAGCAAGACACATCCCTAAAGAGCTTTCTGAACGAAAAGATCAAAGAAATTACTGGTGAACCAGCCAAAGCCGAAACCAAGTCAACTGGCACCACAGGAGGCACACAGCAATGACCAGAACTCTCACGGACGAAGTTGCCAAATTAGTCGGCAGCCAAGCCGAAGTTCAGGGCTGGCTACACAAAAAGCGCCTGCTGGGCGGGCTCAACTTTATCACCCTGCGCGACAGGCGCGGCTTGGTCCAAGCATTGATCGAAGACAAAAAGGAATTGGAGAAGCTCCGCGGCCTGCAGGTAGGCACTGTGCTTGCGATGACCGGCGAAGTCGTGGCCGATGAACGCGCTCCCGGGGGCGCCGAATTACACGGCGTGCAAATCACCATCATCTCGCCCGTCACCGAAGAGCCACCAATAGAAATAGACAAGCCTATCAGCCACAAGCCAGATAACCTGGACACTCTGTTCGACACCCGGGTGCTGAATATCCGCAATCTGCAGGAGCAAAGGATCTTCAAGATTCGGGCCTTTATGACCCAGGCTCTGCGCGAGTTTCTAACCGCCAACGAGTTTGTGGAAATTGACACACCCAAGATACTCGGTGCAGCTACCGAGGGCGGCGCCGAAGTCTTTACGCTGGATTACTTTAACAAACAAGCCACACTGGCCCAAAGCCCACAGTTCTACAAACAGATCATGGTTGGCGCCTTTGAGCGGGTGTTTGAAATCAACCATGCTTACCGCGCCGAACCCAGCGCCACCACCCGCCACCTTACCGAATGCACCATGCTGGACGTCGAAATGGGCTTCGTTAAAGATCACGCCGAAGTCATGCAGATGATTGGCAGTATGGTGCAAGACGTGCTCAAGCACACATATGGTAAGTTCAGCGCCGAGCTAAAAAGTCTCCAGGCCCCAGAACTAAAACTAACCGAGCAAGTGCCGGTTTTTACCATCCAGCAAATCCACCAAATGTACACCAAAGCCACCAAAACTGACACCATTGGCGAAAAAGACCTCACTCCAGACGAGGAAAAGTTTATATCCGAACACGCTCGCAAGCAACTCGGCTCCGACCTGGTCTTTGCCACCGAGTTCCCGCTGGAGGCCGCCAAGTTTTACCACAAAGTCGATGCCAAAAAAGGCATCACCCACTGGGCTGACCTGATTTTCCGCGGCGTAGAACTTGCCACCTGCCCACTGCGTGAAAACAACTACGAAACTATGATCGCCCAAATGAAGTCGGCCGGCCTCGACCCCACGCACCCCGGCTACAAGTACTACCTGCAGGCTTTCAAATACGGTCTGCCAATCCATGGCGGCTGCGGCTTTGGCGTTGATCGATTCGTCCAAAAAACCATCGGCCTGGCCAATATCAAGGAGGCCACCCTCTTTCCCCGCGACATCCACAGGTTAACACCATGACAATGGCAAACGTGCGAAAATCACTCATTCCCAAGCTCTTGCTAGCGTTGCCATTGTTGATCCTGGCAAACTTCCAGCCAGTCCATGCCGATATTTCCGGCAAAGTGGCCGAATCGATCAAAACCAATTGCGGCAACATCAAGACTTCCCTCCACCAACTCCAGGCTGCCAACGCCCAAGCCCGGGTCAACCTGGGCCGCAACTACGAAGACATCATGGAAAAACTCATGACCAATATGAATAGCCGCCTCGTCACTAATCAGAAAAATCCCGGCAAACTCCTCACCATCACCATCGACTTTAACGAAAACCTGGGCTACTTTCGCCGCAACTACATTGCCTACGACGACCATCTATCCCACCTCCTCTCCATTGATTGCCAAAGACAGCCTCAGGAGTTTTACGCAGAGCTGGAAAAGGCTCGCGACCTGCGCTCCGACGTCCACTTTAACTACGACTTTTTGAATTCCCTGATCAAGGATTACCGCACCGAGCTGACCCGCTTGCGCAAGGAGCTCAAGATATGAACGATTCAGAAAAGCAGAGCCAGTCCCAAACCCAGCACCACTCCCATAGCTTTGCGGTTTTTTGCAGTCTATCCGTGGCTGTTTCTTTGGTCCTGCTCGCTGCCAGTCTCTGGTTATACCGAGTCAGCGGTGCCGCCCAGCTCGACCTCAGCCGCCCCGGCTACCAGATGGAGTCGCCTGCTACCAGTTCCGAATCCACTCCCGACAAACCATTCGGCGGCAGCGGCGTCCTAGATACCGCTGCAGTTGACGAATTCTTGCAGCTCTACGACAAAAAGGCTGCCGATATCACCAGTGGCGATCCTTTCCGACCCGAGTCGCTATCCAACGCTTCGCTAGGCATTAGCGAATAGGGATCAACGAGTAGCTACTCACCAACCCGACCCGGGCCGATAAGTCAGACCTCCGTCTTCTGTCGTCGCCTTGCCGACTTGCGGCGCCAAAATAGCTTGCTTTCCTTGTTGTTCTTGTCCAACTCATACATATTCTTACGGTGTAGGCTTTTTTCGGCGCCCTCTATATATTCCCGCCGGGCCAGCTCAAAACCGTCGGTGAATTTGTAATACAGCTTGTTGATGGTCTCGGCATTTTCGACCTCCGGCTCCACCTCGCCACTCAACCAACTATAAATCGTCTTTGCCGAAACTCCCAGCAGATGCCCCAGATGCCCACCAGTCCAACCGGTAAACTCCAGGATATGTTTGACCTTTTCTGCGCTATTCTTTTCCTTCTCCATTTTTCTCCTTCTTTTTACTATTTTTCTATCTCCATTTTACGCCGCCTACGAAATGAGCTGAAGCTGGAACTGTCGTCGCTACGCTCCTCTTGCCCAGCTTTTGCTCATTTCGCTTTGTCCTTTTCTTTTTCAAGGCTGGACGGAACAGAAGCTACTATGGGAAAGCGCACCTAACTGCAAACCCGCTGTACTTAACGCTGTAGCTCGTGCCAGGGCTGACGGCGGAGCTACGGACGTACGCGCGGTAAGCGTAGGTGCTGCTGTACAGCGACGACGACCACCAGTAGGCGTACGTGGANNGTAGCGTAGCCTGTGCCGGTTCCGGTGCCCGTGACTGCTCCGCAAGTGGGATTGGTGACGCTGTCTAGGCCTACTGCAGAGCAGAAGCTGTATAAGTAGGATAAGCACTTGCTGTTCATAGGCGAAGAACCGGTGACGCTGGCAGTGCATTGGGTGCCGCTACTTGAAGTCGCAGTGGTGTTTTGGATGAGTTGACCGCCGGAACTTAGGGCATCAGAGCCAGTGTAGTTGTTGGTCGTCACGTAGCGGGTGGTTATTCCTGTCGCAGTTGTCCAAGGGGAAGAACTTGTTGCGTTCACAAAGTTTAAGGTATGCTCGTCGCCAAAGAAGTTCGACCCGCCATTGGAGGTTCCTCCGGCGTAGGCTAGGTTGTCTATCATCCAGAGTTTGTTGTCGGGCATTTTCTTTAGGTGGTAGGACTTGTTGTCTCTAGCGTCTTTGAGGGTGAGGGTGTCGCCGACGCCTAGGGTGTTGTAGTAGTCCGGTGTTAGTTCTTGCAGGTAGGTGGGGGTGGAGTCCATGACGCAGCGGACGGAGAACCCGCCGTACTTTGGGTAACTGTATGTACCCGGACCGACGCCATAACTACTGGCGTACGTGCTGTAAGCGTAGGTTGCGCTGCTCAGTGATGATGACCACCAGTAGGCGTACGTGGACTGATTGCCCAACCCGTTGCCCGGGCCGAAGTACCCAGAAGAAACGGTGCCAAAGGAAGAGCGCCAAGCGTCGTTGCCACCAGTTGTTGCGTTGGGTTGCCAGTTTTGGTAATAGCCAGAGCCTGTTCCTGTGTTCGTTGCGGACAGAGTTCCGGTGTTCATAGAGCCGTTCAGGATAGCCCATTCGTTGTTGGTATCGTTTGTTCCGGAAGAGTTGTCTCTGCCTTGCGGTAATCTCCAACCTGCTGGACAGATAGTTCCGTTCGTGGTGGAGTTAACGTTGCTCGGGTTGCCCGCGTTGGTATTGCCTTTGGACTCACCACCCTTACCGCCTTGTTTACCAATAACTCCGTTTGTAGCATAGCCAGTTCCGGAGCCGGTGTTGACGGCTGCTGCACAAGTTGGTGTAGTAGTGCTGTCTAAACCTGCTGCAGAGCAGAAGTTGTAGAGGTAGGATAGGCACTTACTATCCATGGGTGGATTACCTGTCACGCTATTGGTGCATTGGGTGCCGCTATATAGAGTACCCGTTGTATTCTGGATCAGTTGGCCACCAGCGCTGTTTTGGTCCGAGCCAGTGTAGTTGTTGGTCGTCACGTAGCGGGTGGTGATGCCGGTGGAGGTTGTCCAGGAGGAGGTGTCTGTGGCTGTGGCAAAGGTTAGGGCATGCTCATCCCCAAAGTAGTTAGTTCCGCCGTTTGCTGTTCCCCCAGCGTAGGCTAGATTGTCCATCATCCAACACTTTTCGTCGGGCATCTTTCTTACTCTGTATTCTTTCTTGTCTCGTTCGTCGTAGAGTTTCTTGGTTTCTCCGGGTTGCATGGCTGCACATTGTAGCAGGCTAAAGCTTTGGATGGCTCCGGCTGCTGGTTGCTCGGGTTGGGCCTGGTCGGTGTGGGTGAGTACTGTTCGGTAGCCGAGGCTGGTCGTGGATGGTCCGCCGGTATAGGCGTTGGAGTCAAAGACGCCGGCTAGTTCTTCGTTTCTAGCATTGCCTCCGCGTTGAAACCAGGGGTTGGAGGATGTAGTACCGGCTGTGTAGTCGCTATTCCAACCACCGGTCTCTTGCAGAGCGTTGGTTAGGCTGTGGTAGGTATTTGGGCTGCCCGGGGTAAAGTTGTGGCGACCGCCGGTGACGTCGTTTGATCCCGTGAGCGGTGGAGCTAGATAGGTGGTGATGTACTTGGTGTAAGCTCCGGTGCTGGGGTTGCAAGGGCTGCCGGTGGTTCCTAGCTCGGCTTGGGTAAAGCCAGAGGTACCGGGGACGCAGTTGTAGTTGGCAAGGGTGTATTCGAAAGCTCCGCCGGCCAAGTCGTAGAGGCCGTAGTAGGCATGGTTTCTGGTACCGGCTGGTGTTTTTAGGCCACCAATTCCCGTTGAAGTGCCTTCAACGGAATTGGTGGTAGAAGAGAGTTGGCCTTCCGCCGTATACCACTGCACACAAGGGGCAGCTCCGGAGGTGTATTCTGGGCTGTTGTTGTCCAGGTAGCTATCTCCACCGTTGTATCTACCACAACCAGTGCGTTTGCTACCAGTGCCGCCGTTAGCCACGGCGGTAGTGTTAGCGTTGGAGTAAGCGTTATTCCAGACTTTCTGTGCTTTGGCGTTGGCCCTGCCCGTTGCTGCCGTGTTGTCTATGGTGCAGTTAGCGTTAGTACAGACTCCGTAGAGGGATTGGGAGAACATGGCGGTAGCTCCCCAGGCATCTCCGTTCATCATATGGGAGTCCATCAGGCCGTAGTTAGTGGTTTCTGTGTTGCTAGGAAAGCCAGTTGTTGTGGTGGAGAGGTTATGGGTAGTAATGAGGCCTAGGCTGCTCTTTAGTTGGTTAGATACGTTCTGCCCTCTACGACTGGCTTGATCGGGTTTGAAGGTGACGTTGTAGTCTAGGGTATTGGTGATGTTTTCGGTGTCTTGTCCGGCTTCGTGTTTGGCTACCCAGATGCCATTGAGTTCTTTGCTGCCGAAGGTGAAAGCGGGTGGGGTCACCCAGTCTCCAGCTTTCCTCACATCTTCCCTTCTGCTCTTGGTGTCCTCAACGGTTTGCAGCTGGATCCGGAAGGCTTTGGGGTAGTTGGTGGTGCTATAGGATAGAGTTTGGGTTTGGTATTGGTACCGGGGGATATAGACGAAATATCCCATGACATCGTCATTGGATATTTCGCTACCTATAGGAGCTTGCTTGTAAGCGGGGAGTTTATCCGCCTTGATGGTGGCGGCATTGGCCCACTTCTTTTGGGAGTAGGAGTACCAGTTTTGGTTCTTGTTGGTGATGTCGGCTTTGTAGATCTTGGGTGGTTCCTCAGGATTGGCGGCTCCTTCGCCGGGTGGGTCGGAAAAGTAGATGGGGATCAGGTTAGGATCCATGTCCACAATGACATTGTCGTCTACGTAGTCGTCTAGGACGTTAGCAGTGGCGGTTAGAGTCACTTTGGCTTGGTACTTACCAGTGGCTGGGTTGCCGCCAGCGCCTCCGGCGCAGGCCGCAAAGTACAGGTTGGTGGTGTCGGAAAATCCGGGGGTATCGCTAGTGGTGTTCTTGATCACCGTATTAGTAGTGGGAACAGCTGCGTAGGTTTGAGTGTTGCCAGAATCTGTTGTGGCAATGTTATTCTGAACAGAATAAGCATTGCCCCAACCTGAAGGAACGCCTAAGTAGCGATTATCTTGCTTGTTGTTAATGGCGAACCCCCAACGGTTGCAGTTGGAAGCGGAAAAGACGGTAGGTGAAGCGATGGTACCGGAAGTGGGAATTAGAGCGGAAGTAGGGCGAACATTGTTGGTCAAGTTGCCGGACGTGCCGCCGTTCATAGCAGAAGTGAGAATGCTCAGGTTGTAGCCCGAGACCGCTCCAGTGGCCGTCACCGACGCACTGACGGTACCGGAAGAGATTCTTCCGGTACCGTCAGGAGTGATGTAGAGGTTAAGATTAGCGCCATCATTACCAGAAGCCACAATGGAGATAGAAGGAGCAGTGTAGCCCACAGAAATGCTGTCTTCACTTGCTGAAGCGGAAGACAGAGCAGAATTGGAAACAAAAGCCAAGAGAACGAAAAGAAGCGTTAAAAAAGCTCCAGGGAGAGCAAACGGCAGCTTGGGAAGGATGCGTAGGTAGAGCGGCTGGATGACCATGGGGTTGCGGGAAAGGCCACGACGAGTCTGAAAACTGTTCTTGCCATACCTAGTTGAGCCGAGTTGCATTTGATTTAATACCTCCCAATATATACCTAATAGCTAGTGGCATATTAGCATGAGAGGGATGGGGGTGTCAAGAGCCAGCTTGTGGAAAACTCGCTAATTCCGCGAACCCTTGATAAACTCGGCTTCTTTCTCCATCTCTGCCCGCAGAGTATAATGCTTGCACTTAGCATCGGTGCAATCAGTCGCCTCGTAGCGATAATCCGATTCCCCGCCACCCACATTTACGCCAAATGGATCAGTAAACAGCTGCGGGTCCATGGCTGGCAGATTTTCTTCGCTAATTGTCTCCGGGTAATATTTGTTTTTGGCATAAAATACTTCCTCTAGATTGTAATACATCGCATTTATCGCCACCTTGCGCTGGCCATCCCGAGCGATTTGATCCGCTTGCAGCTTTTGCGCAAAAAACACCGCAGTTGCTACCCCAGCCACCACAATCACCAGCATCAATTCCAGAATCGTAAAACCTTTTCTCATGACCTTATTCTACCATTAAGCCTTAACAACTTCAATATCTGCGCCCAATTTAGACAACCTCTCCGCAAAATCCTGATACCCGCGGTTGATCGAATACACATTGCGCAATATCGACTCACCCGGAGCGGCCAACATGGCAAGCAGCAAGACCACCGCCGGACGGAGCGCTGGCGGCGCTACCATTTCGGCCGGTTTCCAATGCGTCGGACCCTCGATGTATATCCGGTGCGCATCCAGTAGCTGCACCTGCGCATTCAGAATTGACAGTTCAGTAAAATAAATCGCCCGGTTTTCGAACACCCAGTCATGCAAGAGCGTACGGCCGGTAGCCGAAGCCGCGATTACCGCAAAGAACGGCAAGTTATCGATGTTCAGCCCCGGGAACGGCATTGGGTGAATCTTATCCAGTGGCGCCACCAGTTCACTTTCAAAAATATGAATATCCGTCAGCCGCGTTCGCCGGTTGTCCGCCAGATATTCTGACGCCAATTCAAATTGCAAATTCATTTCACGCAGCGTTTCCAGCTCGATTTCCAAGAACTCAATTGGCACTCTCTCTACTGTGATTTCCGACCCCGTCACAATCCCGGCAGCCAAGAAACTCATAGCCTCAATTGGGTCTTCGCTCGGATAGTACTCAATATCCTTACCAATTTTTCTCAGTCCATGTATGGTCAATGTCGTGCTACCAACCCCCTCAATCCTCACACCCAATTCTTCCAGGTAAAAGCATACGTCCTGTACCATATAGTTATTACTAGCATTGCGGATCACCGTTTTGCCGGGGTATAGCGCTGCCGCCATCAAGGCATTTTCCGTCACTGTATCGCCACGTTCTATCAAAACCACTTGCTTGTCGCCCTCCGAGACCTCTCCTACCGTGCAAGTATAAAACCCGCTCGCACATCTCTCATCTACTGCAAGTCCAAAATGCTTTAACGCCTGCAAGTGCGGGTTCACCGTTCTAGCCCCCAGATTGCATCCACCGGCAAATGGCAGTTTGAACTCGGCATACTTATGCAAAAGCGGTCCCATCAACATAATTACGCTACGAGTCTTGCGTGCCGCGACTAGGTCCATTTCTTCTAGTTTTAATTCGCCTGGTGGTATAATTTCTAGATCTCGACCACCATTCAACCATTTAGTTTTTACGCCGATACTATTCAGAACTTCGATTATCCGGAATACCTCTTCGATTCGTGCCAATCTTTTCAAAACCGTACGACCATGATTCAAAAGCGAAGCGCAAAGTAAGCCTACCGCAGCATTCTTGCTGGTATTTACTTTTACACTCCCTCTCAGCTTACGTCCGCCGTTTACCCTGAAGCTCAAAGTCTGGCCACTGTTCACAGAAACAATACTGCAATCCAGCGCCCTATTCAGGTCGTCAATCATATCCAAACTTATGTTCTGCCGACCATTCTCGATCCTGTTGACCGCACTCTGACTACTGCCTAGCTTCGCCGCCAACTCCGCTTGCGTCCATCCTTTTTCCTGCCGTACCTTGCTAACTGCCCGCCCAACTTTCGCTTTGTAGTTTTCGTGTATTTCCATGCATGCAGTATATCACATATGATATACTGCATGCAAGACTTTTTGTGCTATTTTGCCTTCGTGTTCAATACGCTCAGTAAGCCATTCAAAGCGTCAGTCACTGGCGTCACATCGTTCGGACTCATCAGCATGCTACTGACAATTTGACTAATTTGCACTATCAAGTCTTGCGATTTCTGGACTAAGCTAGCTAGATCTTCGCCGCTTATCGCACCCATCGCCATACTGGCAGCAGTCTCTAGGCAAGTCTGCATTTCCCTCTCGTCGGTTATGCCTTCGCAACTTGGAACCTCTTGATTCGAAAGGTGTGAGGTTATCTTGTCGTGCATCTCTTGCACCATCGTTCGATACGACTCCACCACTGGTTGCATAGCCGTCGTAAACTCCGTATCTCCGCCGTCAGTAATTGGCAAAAACGTCCTTGTGACTACATCGTCAATGCTTCCACCTCCGCCGGTCACTTCCTGGGTTATGCTTTCAGAATTCTCGATATTCGTAAAGGTTGCCGATAGCATTGCCACCCTACCAAGTGAAGCTTGGGCGCGACCATTGAATGTCTGGTATACCGGTTTGAGCGTATCAAACTTAGCCTTAACGTCCTTATTCTTAGCCATGGCTTCATCGTTCTGGATTTTGTTATACGCAGTCTGAAACCTTGAATAGGCGGATTGCGCCTCTGACACATGATCTTGCAGGCTAATTGTACTATTCAAGCTCTGTACGTTAGATGTCACTGAGCTCCATGCTCCCGTGAAATCTCCGAGGGCCGAAATCGCACTCTCTGTTGATGCTTTGGTGACCGCATAGTCCACCTTATCGCCAAAGAGCACCAAGGCCAAAGCTATCCCGCCGCCAATTAGCACCAGAAGTCCAACGATTAAGCCTATCATCCGACCAGTCAGCTTANNTGTGGGCCACCTGCCATACCTGGCTGCGCTGGCGCAGCTGCCGGCATTCCGGGTGTTGCCACTCCATGCGTTTGTGCGCTAAACTGAGGCGGCATGGGTTGAGCCGCTTGAGCTGGAGCTATCCCAGGTGCAGGCTGCTGCATCGGCCTAAGCTGTTCCGGCGCACGAGCTGGCATCGGCATCTGTGCCGGGGCTGGACCAAAAGCCGGTCTTTGCGGTGTCGCGAAAGAGTTGCNNTAGCGGCGCCCATTATTGGCTGCTGAGGAGGCGCCATGGGTTTCACCGGCGGAACCGCCCCTAATCCATTTAGGTTATTTCCAGTGTTACCATTTGCCCCATCCATCTTCTTTCCTCCGTTAGCTACTTTACGCTATTATTAAATTATAATCCATTATATCACAAGCTTTTTCAAAATGAAACATCTTTTTTGAACAATCCCGAATGTCTTTTGCCGTCATAAATCACAGTGGGTATTTTTTTGGTCTTAATTCGCTCCTCTACTATACCCTTGTAAGAATTCATTCGATTCTCAATCTCCTCTGAATGCGCCAACTCCGCAATCTCCTCAATCTCCTCTGCCTTATAGCCGAATTCTTTCAGCCAACCCCGAAGCACTGCCTCTGCTTCTTCTGGGGAATAGGACGAATTGAATGCCACCTGATACTCCCGGCCTACAGCATCCTCGCCAGTAAACACTTTTTCAATAATCAACCAAGCCGAATCCGGGGCTGCAATAATATACTGAGTAATCAATTTGCTGTTCGCAAACTTATATCCCGACTCGTGGTTCCCAATCGTATACGGCAACAACGCCACATTATACTTTTCAAAGAACCCCGATTCCAACTGATTGCGAAACGAATCCCGACAAACTAAGCATCCCGGATCAATCACCTCCAACGCCACTGGCCTCCCTTCCAAATAGCCACCGTAATAATGTGCAAAGTCTTCTGGCACATATTCGGCTGCATCCCAATGCCTTAGCCTCGCTGGAATCCCAGCAATCACCTCGCCAAACTCTACCCAGTAGTTCACAAAGCCGTCCCACAGCCCATGCGCCTCGGTTCCATCAATTGAACAACTTTCCGAGGCGTCTAGAGAGCAAGAAGACGGATCGCTCACGTTGCACGTGCCGTACACGAATAGCGCCAAGCCGCTTTTAACCGCAGTCAACAAGCTCCACGCAGTAATTAGAACAATCAACACGGCCGCAATTTCAATACCAATACTAATTGGCTTAACCAACTTCGGCCTCTTGAGTACTACTTTGCGCAAAATCGAATTCTTGACGTCTTCTTTGAAGTTCGTGTCGCACTTACGCAACGTCAGCTTCTTGGCCACGCAGCCCCAAGCCTTCTTGAACGTCGCCCAGTACTTCTTGCCTACGTCACGCCGAAAAACCGACAAAACCGCCACGCCCAACGACAATACGCACAGAATAATAAATGCCGCGATGCAAACCATGGCTAATCGAGCGCCCTATCCAGAACCGCAATCAGTTTTTTGACGTCCGATTCCCGGTTATGTAATCCCAAAGATATCCGAGCTAACGGCGGGTAGTGCATTACATGGTCAAGATAATAGTGGCAACACAGGTATCCGCTCCGCGCCATGATATTCTCGCCCGAAAGCGCCCGAACCAAAAGATGCGCATCTAACTTTTTGTGGTAGAAGCTAATCACCGGTGTCGCTATTTGATTGACCAACACCACATTATCTTTACCCTGCAGAAAGTCAAAAACCTCCCGGCTCAACTGGGCTAGCTGCGATCGTTTCTTGGTGACCCGTAGCCAGTCAATCGCCACCNNCCATAAGCTTGCAGCCCGGCTTCAAACACCGTATGAATATGGTCGTCATGAATCGCCGAAAGTTCGTATCTATTCTCGTCAACGTCATTCACCATCCCGCCCCCAATGAACGAAATCTCCATCTTTTTAAGTAGTTGCTTCCTAACCACCATTACACCCAAGCTCGGTGCATAAGCCTTGTGCGCCGAAAAACAAACCGCATCCGCCTCAACTTCCTCTAGCAGCTCCCAATTATGTGCCATCGTCTGCGCTGCGTCCAAAATGATCACTCCGCCCTCGGCGTGGACCTTCTCCACAACCTCAATCACGTTCTCCAGTCGCCGTCCATCTATGTTCGAGGTTGCATTCACAACCACCAAGGCATCGGCAAAGCTGGTCTGAGCAACTCCAATCGAACCATCCGCTTCTCGCTTCAACACCTCGCGCGGAATCTGATGCCGCTTCGCGAAAGCCATCGTGGACAAAAACGGTGAATTATGCTCAATATCCGATGTAATCACTTTTTTAAAAATACCGTTTTTGAATTGGCTGAGTAGCAAATTTATGCCATACGTTGTATTTAGGGTAAAACTTACGAAGTAGTTTTTCTCGGGCAGCCTCAACCATTTCAAAATCTTTTGTCTAGTTTCCGCAACTCTCTTATCAACCTCTAAGCCCCACCTATATTTCACCCGTTCCCCGCAGGAGTTAAACTTTTCGTAGTAATCGTCCAACGCCTGCACGACTGGCTGTGGCCGGAGCGATTGACAAGCGGCATCAAAATACAGACTATCTTCCCCCAGATATCCAAAATCTTCATTCGGATCATAGAACTCTTTTTTCTTCCCTAAAACCATTTACTCTCCCTTCAATCTACCAAAAGCATTGCTACCATCATACCACAGCCCCTACTCACTGGTCAAAAAAACGTTGTAAAAAATACAACAAAAAACAACGTGCTACTGCTTGCATTACGAAAAACCTCGGCGTATAAAGAAAAAAACTATCAATTGATAAGGAGGTAGAAATGAAAAAAATCACGAAATGGATTGCAGTAGGCCTATTCTTGGGAATCGTAATATCGCTTATCGGTCAAGATAGGGCCTTTGCTTTACAAATCACCGACCCGAAAGCATGTCCTGATGTGGAATTCATTTGGGCCAGAGCTAGTGGCGATTCGTTAGATGACTACTCTTACATCGAGTGGCAACGCGCGCTGAACTCCGAACTACGGAAATCAAGACTGACTTGGAGCCATTACGAACTCGGGCAGGATTCAACTAGCGAGTACGTATATCCTGCTGTTTCTATCCTACCGAACGGAGGCGATAGTTTTTCGCAAGCCCTTGACCACTTCGGCAACGGACTAGGGGCAGTAGTGAGCGGCGGACGAGCGTTCGATTACGGTAATAGTGTGCATTTGGGGGTTATGGAGTTAATCGGCTACTTTGGACAGCGTCGGGCTGACTGCGGAAAAACTCGTTTTGTGTTTGGCGGTTATTCGCAGGGCGCGCAAGTTATCGGAGACACAGTGCAAATTCTACCCGAAAATATGCAAAAAGACGTGATCTACTCGGCACTGTTCGGCGACCCAAAACTGAATTTGCCCGAAGGCCGTGGGCTGTTCCCGGATGCTTGCGAGCAAAAGAATATTTCGCCTTGGAACATATGGGCTCCAAATTGTCACACGGATGATGGTTTTCTGGGCACCCGCGAACCGTATGCGCCAATAGGATATGAAGACCGCACTGGGCTTTGGTGCAATTCATACGACATTATCTGTGGGTCCACTAATCTCTTCTGGCAATTTGATGGCCATAAGGCTTATGTATCCGAGGGTCGCATTGAACACTCCGCCCAGATTATTCGCCAAAGAATCGAGGAGGCCTTTCCGGATAAGATGTCACCTCTCATACCCGTCAAACCCGAGACGGATAAACTAAAAATACTCCTGGTCGACCTGTGGTCCAATAGGCGAACTCCCGGTAATTTGTTTGAACATTTTCATGATTTCAGCGTGACTGGCTGTAGGTTATATTTATACCTTTCCGACCAAGGGGCGCAGATTGGAAAAGTGGCGGCTAACGGCATGCAGCATATCTTTGCCATTACCGATCCACTATCAGGCCCTAACGTCTGGCCAGGGCCTAAATGCAATCAAGTTTCGCTAGATTCTTCACAGGGTTACGGCGAAGCCTTTGCGCTGATTCCACGACACTACTTTATGCAAGAAGCTCTGCCAATAATGAGTCAAAACGCACAGCAAATATCCAGCAAAAACGGGGGTTTTCTACTTATAGTAGCCGCCAAGGCAACCAAACTAGAAGCTATAGATATGGACGACGTCGAAAGAAACTGGTCCTGTGTTGATGATACATCGCAAGTATATATCGAGGGAATCGCTATCTCTGTTGCCAACCCAACCAACCAACCGGATTTTATCTCCACAGTCCAAGAGACTTTAGGCGGCAGTGTCTTCGAAGTCGACACGTCGACCCCACCATATACTTCAAAAGTTAGCGAACTCGTCATGCAAACAAATGAGGCTCGAAGTCACCCCACTGCAGCGGCGTTTTCAACGCAAGCTGCAACCAACGCAAACAATTTACCGCTCGATACCGAAGAATCTTGGCGACCATCCGCAGCCACGCAACCGATCTGGGTCAATACCGAAGCGATTAGCTCCAGCGCCGTTAAACTAAGCTGGGACAATACAGCAACGGGCGCCGAACGTTTCGTCATCCGGGTCAATGGTGTTGCGCTTGGATTTGTCGACAGCTCCAGAGATTCAATAATCTTGACCGACATCGACACCGCAAAGCCTGTCAGCTTCTCAGTAGTGGGAGTCGATTCCGCCGGTCGTGTTGGCGAGCAGACCAAAACCGAAGCTTATCCCCAAGACTTTGACAAATTTGAGCGAGGAAACACAGCTCAAAGCGCAATTACGCCCACCGCACCCCTAGAAGCGCCCCAAACCATACCTTCCGCACTAAATCCATTCCCGCCAACCCTATTCACTACATACACTCCGGGCTTTGCTGCGCCATTCCCTGGCACATCGCTAGAAACCACCAGCACTGCACCGTTCAAAAGCGACCCACTCTATCCACCAGAATCTGGTCCTGAAGAACCGACCGAACCAGCGAACGGGGCCATAGGCTGGCAAAAAATCCTAATCTCGGGTATAATACTATTGTTGGCCGTTGGCGGAACTGTAATCGGCTTCAAATTATTCAAGCATTAACCAGAGGAGCAAAGGGTGGCGATTGACTTAAAATTGAAAGCTGTAAAACGTCGGCTGGAGCAAGCTCAAAAATTCAAGCTCTGGAAGATTCTACTTGTATGGCTGCTGCTCCTCTTTGCGTCGGCCACGTCGCTTAGATTAAACCACATTGGTATGTCCGAACGCCGGGCAGCCGTAGAAACCGCAGATGAGTTGGGCGATACCAGTTCACTAGACCAAAGATTACTCGAGCTTAAAGATTTCGTATTCAATAACATCGTAGTTAGCTTTCGCAACATCAACGGAAAAAGCGAGGTGGTTTTTGGCACAGGACCATTCTATCTACGCCATCAATACGAACGTGATGCCGAACGGGTTCTGGCTGAGGCCGAACAGAGCGCAGCTAGCAATCCTAATGGCAACATTTACCAAGCCGCTTCCAACGCTTGCGACCCATATTATCGCTACTATTCACAACCATATTTTGATTGCATCCTCAATGAGTTGGCAAAATATCCCGAGGCGGACAACATTATCGAAAAAGTGCAAATACCCAGCACTGAATTGTATCGCCTCGACTATGCATCTCCACTCTGGACTCCATCCTGGGCGGGCTGGTTTATAGTTGCCAGTATAGCCGTAAGTGTTGTAATTTTTACACGAATTCTTTCTCTGTTAATACTTAAGATTATCGCTAGAATCCTGAGGAAAACCGAAAAAAGTGTTGACAAAGGGGTGGCCAGGGCTATAAGATGAAGGGGTAAGTAAAACTAAAGGAGGTAAAATGGCTTACAAACACACTAACTCAAAAGGCGATACATATCATCTGCACAAGACAGAGGCGACCCTACGGGGCAACAAGCCACGCACGATTTATTTCTTCGCCAAAAAAGAGCGCAACGAAAAGGGTGAACCGACCGACTTGCCGGAAGGCTACATCGTTAAGGAAAACCCACGGAACGGTTTCTTAGTAGCCGCCAAGAAGAAGGCTGCTTAGTTAGTATAAAGGTCAGCTAGGGGTAGGGGGCAATCTAGCCGCCTCCCCTTCCGCCAAAGCTTTAAATGAATATTGGGATTTTTTACTCTAGCCTAGGCACGGTTGCACTAATTATTGCGCTCGGTTTTTTGTTGGGCAAGAAACACTGGGTTTCTGAGCAAACCAACAAACAATTAGTGGATATACTGCTTCTAGTTGCTATGCCTTGTGCACTCTTCACGGCCTTCCCTAGCGAATTCGATTCAGCAACTCTACAGAGTTTCTTAATGGGTATCACTGGTGGACTTTTGGTGTTCACGGTGCTTATCATCTTATCCAAGCTTATCTTCAACAAAACACTGTTCAAGCGCAACCAGAGTTTCGAAGGCCAGTTTGCTTTCATCTTTAACAACGCCAGTTTTCTCGGCTTCCCGCTCGTGATGACTGTTTTTGGACAACAGGCATTAATTCCGTACTCTGGATTTATTATTGTTTTCAACATCGCCTTGTTTTCTTACGGCATATACCTGTTTGAGCGCAAGTTTTCACGAAAACTAGTTAAGCAAGCTCTCCTTAACCCAAACATAATCGCCGTGCTTTTGGGCACACTGTTTTTCTTGCTGTCATGGCGGCTGCCTAATACTGTTGATTCGGCAATAAGCTATGTTTGTGGCATCATGACCCCTCTATCACTGGTCTGCATCGGCTTCATGCTCAGCCGCGCAAACTTCAAGAAGTTGGTTGCAAAACCAGCACTATTTGCCATGGCCTCCATTCAACTAATCATTGGCCCGCTCGTCACTTTCCTTATCTTATGGATCTTTCAATTCCCAGCCGATGTTCGCAACATCTTGGTGTTAATCCAAGCTCTACCAACTGCAACCAGCCTCGGATTGTTTGCCAAAAAATATGGCGGTGACCATGTTGAAGCCAGCGAGATCGTGGCCTTATCTACTATTCTTTCCGTGATCACCTTGCCAATTATCGTCGGGCTGCTTATTTCCTAAACCCTACGCAGGCGAAAATAGATTAGCCAAGCGGCCACCATTGAGACCCCGAACACGGCAAAGAAAACCTCCTGACCGAAATTCAAGGCCAACAAGCAGAACCCAATACATGCCACCATTTCCGAAAAACAAATCGTCGTTTCGATAGCAGCTGCGCAAACACCTGGGTTCAACTTCGATTTTTTTGCGATCCTTTGCTCAAACGAGCCGTATATATTGTCATGTCCGCGGCCCATAATTCGACTAAATATCTGGTAAAAGATCGGCAACCTTTCCACGAGTGGCCGGATAGTCAAAAGCACAGAGGACAGCGTGCGAAAAAGCGTCGCAGTTCGCAAAGCTTTTTTGCGTTCCTTATCGAAACCACGGCCAAACACCAGCATCACCGCCATTTCAATAAAAGTCGAAAGGATAATATACACCGCCAAAACCTTCAAATCACCTACAACCAAGAAAATATATAGTGGAATCAGGTATTTCTCGACGCGCATCAATCCTCGCAACACAAATACTGGTATATAACGCCTGAACAGGGGGCGTTTGAACGCGGCAAGACTGGTTCGGTACGAATGCCGGGCCGGACGTTTTTGCTTGCGGAACAGAACCCCAAGTGGCACCAAAGATAGTACTAGTGTTAACACAATCACCGCAATCATCACGGTGGCATCGTCCAAGAAAAAACCGACTACGAACGAAGCGGCCATCACGGCCAAAGCCCGTATAGCATACAGTCGGCCGTTCACCGCCCCGCGAATCTTCTCCGGAACGAGTAGCACCTTCATGGTGGTTTGGATTGGCGTAGAAAAAGCACCCCCGATGCCGTATAGAACAAACAGCACGGCAAGCATGGCCAGCGACGTACAATGGGCCGGGCTTAAAACCAGAGTAAGATTTGCCGCCAAAATGGCAAAAGCGCCGACAGCGCCTGCTTTAACATAACCAATACGTGATGCGATAACCGGCATCAACGGCGTGAGCACCGCCATCACACCCCATTTCAACCCCATGAATACAAAAATCTGCGCAATACTAAAGCCAAGACTATACAGAAGAACGGCCGAAAAAACCTCCGATATTGAATCTCCTGAAAAATGCAGGAAGTTGTATATATAAATCAGCCACATATACTTTCTCTACCCTATCTTCAGATAATCTTCGTCGGCCAACTCGTATTTACGCCGAGCCCCGATCATTTTGATGATCTTATTGGCCGTGAACCCTATCAACCCCAACGTCACAAAGTAAATCGCACCAAACAACGTAAATTCTGGCATCGTAGTCGCAGTAAACAACTCAATCAGCGAAGCTCCAACCCCAATTGATGTGACGACGGTTAGGTTCTCCACCGACTTCTGGGTTATTTCTTGGTGTAAGTCGCTAAATAAGGACTTGGCCGACTTAACATAATTGGCGGTCATTTCCCAGAGGTCTTGAATATACGTCAAGGTGTCGCCAAGCGTTTCATATCGGTACTCCATCATCCCCAAAAACTCTTTGAAGTCCGGATCTGTTTTTGCAATTTTCTCACGGGTATGTAGGTAGGTGTCCATTTGCTTAATTCTGGAATCAACCAAGTTGACCGTCTTGCTATAATCGTCAATTTTGCCGCTAAACTCAACAATATCCTTGCCCCGCACCTTGGTCTTTTCCTTCACATCCGCAATCTTTTCCCAAATAATCCTGTGCAAGTCCAGATAACGATGCAACTGACCCTTAAACTCGCGAGCAAAGATCCGCTCTTCAATGTATTTTTCAATCTTTTCCAGCGACTTATGTTTGTGGTTGATGAAATTGCTATGCTATCAAGTGTTGAAACGAAACTCCACAACGTCGCCAGGCTGCATCACATAATCCTTGCCCTCCGTGCGCACAAGTCCTGCCGCTTTTACGGCTGCCTCCGAGCCCAGCCTAACTAGGTCATCGTAGTCCATCACTTGGGCCGCAATAAACCCACGCTCGAAATCTGTGTGAATAACCCCAGCGGCTTCTGGCGCAGTAGAGCCGCGTTTGATCGTCCAAGCCCGCACTTCTTTGTCTCCAGCAGTCAGGAAGCTCTGCAGTCCTAACGTCTCATAAGCCGCGGCTATCAAAAGCTCCAACCCCGAACTGTCAATTCCATAACTTGCCAAAAACTCTTTACGCTCACTCTCGGATAATTCGCTCATCTCTTCTTCGATTTTTGCACTAATAAACACCGCTCTGGCGGGCGCCACTAATTCTGCTAGCTGTTTCTTGCGCTCAACGTCCAAAAGGACTTTTTCGTCCACATTAAAGGCAAATATTACTGGTTTATTCATTAATAACGGCAGATCTTCCGGCGCTGAATCCTTGCCCTTCTTTCCGCCTTTTTTCGATGACGCCCGTTCTAATGATTCCAGGTCTGCCAGTTCCAGCTCTGTATTTATTATCTCGATATCGCGTTTGGGGTCCGGATCGCCCACAACGTGCAGAACATTCGAATCATCAAACACTCGAACCACCTGCACTATTGCATCGCATTCACGGATATGAGCCAAGAACTTATTGCCAAGGCCTTCTCCCTTACTGGCGCCAGCCACCAATCCGGCAATATCCACGAACTGCACTGTGGCTGGAATAATCGGTGCACTTTTGTGCATTTCCGACAATACCGCCAGTCGCGAGTCGGGTACCGGCACAATACCAGTATTTGGCTCAATTGTGGCGAACGGATAATTCGCAGCCAAAACCTTGGCCTTTGTCAAGACGTTAAACAATGTCGACTTGCCTACATTGGGCAACCCTACGATTCCTATTCCAAGCATCTCAGATTATCCTTTCTTCCTACCTTTGGGTTTATTATACTGCAAAACCCCTTCGTGCGCCAACAACTTCCTCTTTAGCTTTATTCCGAAGCCGAAACCTCCGATTCCGTTTGCGGCCACGACGCGGTGGCATGGTACGATCACAGGTAGTTTATTCGCCCCACACGCCGCCCCCACTGCCCGCACCGCGCGTGGCCGTCCGATTGCCTCAGCAATCGAGCCATACGTCACCGTATGGCCAAACGGAATCGCCATCATTTCTCTCCAGACCACTTTTTGGAACTCCGTTCCGTCAAGTTCAATCTTGCAGTCAAACACCTTGCGTTTGCCGTTCAGATACTCCACAACCTGCTGCAGCTGCTCCTCATCTAATCCACTTGCAAACGACAAGTCGGTGATCATTTTAATCCCGTGCTACCAAATCCACCCTTGCGCCTAGTTGTCCCCAATTCAGCCACTTCCGTCCACTCCACCTTCTCATACTTGCTCACTACTCCCTGGGCGATTCGCATGCCTGGCTCAATCGTAAAATCTTCCATGCCGTGGTTTATCAACAGCACCTGCATTTCGCCCCGAAAATCCGAATCAATCGTACCAACTCCATTTACCATCGTCACGCCATGCTTATACGCTAGCCCACTACGCGGGCGGATTTGTAGCTCAAAGCCGCCCGGAATCTCCACTGCCACACCAGTTGGAAAGGCCTGCATCTCCCCACGTTTTAACGTGACCGGCTTAGTAATCGCCGCGCAGAAGTCAAACCCAGCCGCTCCCGCCGTTTGGTACTCTGGCAATATCGCATCGTCTCGCACTTTCTTAATCTTTACTTGCATGCCCGATAGTCCCTATTTTAATTACTTCGCATACTCAATTGCACGCGTTTCACGAATTACATTCACCTTTATCACTCCCGGGTACTGCATCGTTGACTCAATCTTATTCGCAATGTCACGCGCCAGCTTAATCGCCGAAAGATCGTCAATCTGTTTCGGCTCCACAATCACCCTGATTTCACGTCCAGCAGAAACCGCATAAGCCTTGTCGATCCCGTTGAAGTTCAAGGCAATATTCTCGAGATCCCGCATCCGCTCAGCAAAATTTTCCGCCGAAACATTGCGCGCACCCGGCCGCGCAGCCGAAATAGCATCAGTAATTTTCACGATAATCGCTTCTGGGGTGGTCGGTTCAACATCTTCGTGATGCGCCTCCATCGCATGAATAACCCTTTGGTCTAATCCGTATTTCTTGCCCAGCTCGGCACCAATATCGGCGTGCTTACCCTCCACCTTGTGCGTTATAGACTTACCAATGTCATGCAGCAACGTCGCCGTCTTAGTAATTCGCACATCCGCACCGATTTCTTCGGCAATCATCCCGGCCAAGTGTGCCATTTCTACGGAATGCAACAAAACGTTCTGACCATAAGACGTGCGAAACTTTAGCTCGCCCAATAGCCGCAGCAGCTCTCGGGGAAGCCCTACCACACCTACTTCGCGCGCCGCATCTTCGCCGGCCTGATTTACTTCCTTGTTGATTTGTTTCTCCGCCTTTTCCACGGCAGCTTCAATTGAAGATGGATTTATCCTACCGTCCTTCATCAATACTTCTAAAGCCAATCGAGCCACCTGTCGTCGCACCGGGTCGAACGAGCTCAAAACCACCATACCGGGCGTATCGTCCACTAAAACATCGACGCCAGTCGCCCTTTGCAGCGCCTGAATGTTCCGCCCCTCTTTCCCAATAATCCGCCCTTTTAACTCATCATCCGGCATTTTCAACGCCGTCACAGTTCGGTCCGCTGTCACTTCGGAACTCATCCGTTCCATAGCCGTTAGCAGAATCATCTGCGCCACTTCATCGGAATCTTCCGTCAAATCATGTTGTTCCTTTTTAATCAACTCAAACAGGTCACCTTTAATATCCCCCTCCGTCATGGACATCAATTTTTCCCGTGCCTCTTCTTTACTCAGACCAGCAATCTTCTCTAGCTTCTCTTGCTGCTCATCACGCTTTTTGCGTACTTCGCCAATCAAAGAGTCCATCTGCCCCTCTTTTTGCCTCAAACCTTCGGCCTTTTGCTCCAATTCTTCAAACTTTTTGTCCAGTTTCGTTTCCCGTTCCGCAAGGCGCGACTCGGTTTTCTTCCACTCTCTCCGGTGCTCGTCTTCCTCTTTGCGCGCACCGTCCTTAATCTTTTCCGCTTCGTTCTTCGCGCGCGTAATCAGGCCATCGGCCTTGTTCTTGCGATTCTCCGATTGAAACCGGTTATATAATAGTACGCCCCCAACACTCAACCCCGCACCGATTATAAATGCGATAACCATCCCTATCATTTGCCCCTCTCCCTTTTTCCTTTTTTGTAGTTTATAACAATAGTTTGATAATAATTTGTGGCGTATCATGAATTCTTACTCGGACACTATATCAGCATTCGTTCCAGAAAATACATACTACCACACACCCATTATACCGCATCTGCCACAAAAAGTCCACTCGCAACGCGCATTTTCGCATGCCAGCGCATATTATTTGGTACTGCTTGTCCTAAAAACTATCGGCCGATAGTTTTNNGTTGTAAAAATTACAACATTTTTTTCACTGTAGTAAATCGACACAAAGGCATATTTCTCAACGTGCACATGTTTGCGATTTGCACGTATGCCGTGCATAAATGGAATTATTAAACAAAGGAGGAACAATATGAGTAAATTGCGCAAAATCACAAAAATAAGCTTCTTCGCCCTGCTAACGAGCATACTAGCTGGGTCAACCGCACTTAATACATACGCCGCAAATCTCTATACGAACTGGGGCGAACCATACGTAGTTTGTTCAGATATACCGTCAGATCAGGGACAAATCCCCGAAAGACAGATGATGACCATATTCGGCGGTCTTATGCTCACCGAAATTCACCCGGCTACAGAAGCTGGCGACTGGAATGATGGCTGGGTGGAAGTCTTTAATAACCACAATTGCGTGTATGATATGCAAAAACTCAGGCTGATAGCCAACGACCCGCAGAACTACTCTGGTTTTCACGAGCCACGCGACACATGGCCCGACACCTACATCAGCGACCTTGATGATACACTCAATCATTATCCTAGCCAGCAAAGATTCTTATTCCCTATGCAATACCATGTTTTTCATATTCAGACTACCCCCGAATACCGTTTTACACCTAGTGAACACCGATTAATCACGCTCGAATCCTTGCGGAACGGAGCAATGCGCGGAACAGAGTTTGGGGGCGCCAATACAGAATGGTGCAGCGACAATAACGGTGTAATCCCCGCTGGCTACTCCTGCGTTCTACCCACCGTCGACTACGACTATTTTGACACATTCTTGGACGACACGCCGACGCCTGGAACCGGCCCGGAGATATTCATTCCCGACCAGTATTCCTTTGGTGAGCCATACCGCACTATATTCGAGCTTGAGGATTACATCGATGAACTAATCACAATTGAATGGCCAGGAGTTCAGGACATCATAGACAATTACCTCGCTAATGAAGTCGCTCAAAACCCGGGCGGCCAAACACAAAATACCGTTGGTAGCGCCTATGGACCCAGCACGAGTAGTCGGGAAAGCAGCTACGGTCGAGGGTCTGGCAACACGAACAGCCAAAACTCTAGCAACGAACTCGCGTCAAACACTAACGATGCCAAACATGGTAGTATCACCTCAACCCTGAATGGTGCAAACAGTAATTCAATAGTAAGAGCAAGTTCTAGCTCCAACCAAACCTCTACCTCTACCTCTACCACCGCCACTTCGGCCGTCGTTAACCCAGCCAGCACTCGTTTTCCAGGTCTGGATGACAGTGGTGCGCCCGAAGTCGGCAACGAACCAGATGGCTCAGTTCAAACCAACAGTCAAACCAGTTCGCAGGGTGGTGATTCCGCTTCTGCCAGTGATGGCGCCCTAGACGGCGCAACAGCTGTCGCCAGCCTAGCCGGCATGCCACCGGAATTTATAGCCATTTTTATCGCTATGCTAGCCCTGGTCGGGTCAGCTATCCTAGTCTTCATCTTAGCTAAGCGCCGCAAGGAATCAAGACGATAATTTCACGCAACTTCAAGGTCCCTCGGCATCAGCAGAGGGACCTTTTGCTACTCTGTTTGATCCTACTTAATAATTAGATTATTCCGCACTTGACCTGGCAATGGTCAACGATATTCTGCTCATGCCCGGCCGCGTCTACGGCAAAATACGTGACATCGTCATCGCCCGACAAGAAGAACAGGTAATCATTCGGGGCCGGATCCGCAACCGCCTTCAAAGCGGAAACGCCTGGCGAAGAAATCGGTCCTGGCGGCAATCCCGAGTATAGTCGAGTATTATATGGCGAATCGATATTGATATCATTCGGCACACCCAGCATCTCGGCTGCATATTTATACGTCGGGTCGCTGCCCAGGTTCATATCCGCCTTCATTCGGTTAAAAAATACTTGCGCAATCTGTTCCTGCTCCTCTGGCCGTTGGTCCTCTTTTTGCACAATCGAAGCCAAAGTAATGCCTTCGTATAAATTCAAACCATGTGCTTCAAATTTCGTCACAAGATCGTTTTGTTGGATATCAGCCCAAAGCTCATCAAGGCAGGTTTCAATTATCTTATCCACACTAGTGCCAGCAAAAAACTCATAGGTGTCGCCAAAAATGTAGCCCTCCAGCCCCATATCCTCTGGCTTATCTTTCAGCGCCGGGTGATCATATTTCTTGGCAAACGCTGTGTCGATATCAGCGTCCGAATAGCTAGCTTCTTTCAAAGTAGCACGTGCCATCTTTAAAGTACCGCCTGGCAAGAAAGTTATCGTGAACACGTCCGCTTCCGGCCCCGCCGCCAGATAGTCAACAATTTTCTCCACCGAAAAACTCGGGCTCAACTCATAAGTACCTACCTGCATCACATCACCGCTCCGCTGAAACTTCAGATAAAACGAAAACGCCGTGGCCGAGCGAATCAAACCCTTATCGGCCAAGTTCTCACCAACCTGCAACGCTGACTCTCCGTCCTTTACTTCGAAAACCGTCTTTACCGGCACATTCTTGTCTTTTGGCCCAAGCGAGAAGTTATACCACAGTAAGGCTGCTCCCCCCAGCAAAACAACAAATCCCAAGAACCCTGCAATACCTAATATAACTTTTTTCATATTCTCAACCTTCCTCTCCTTATGTGTGCTTCTAAATAATCTTGTAAAATGATAGTCGCCGCCTGAGCGTCAATGTCACCCTTTGTATAGGGCTTTTTGTGCGACTTCAGCACCTCTTCAGCCATCACACTAGTCAGCGACTCGTCTTGCTCAATAACCTTGATATTGTCCGCTTCCTGGAACGACAATAGATCGGACTCGCTATATTTGATTTCGAGTTCCTCGACAAAGCCCTTCAGCTTCCTACCCTTTTTCTTGCCCAAGTCCTTTAACGCGCTCTTGAGGTCTTTAATAAACTGCTCCACCACTACTGTTTGGGCCGTCAATAACCCTTCATTATTGCGCGGCCTCCCCACAACTATTATATCAATTTCTTCACTCAACACAACCGTAAGTATTTTTCCGATGGCTTTTGCTGACTCCATATTGTTGACGTCCAAAAAGCCATAGGGAATAGCTATAACTAGTTCCTCACTGGCCAGACTCATGCCTATCCGTTTTTCTCCCACGTCTAACCCAAGGAATTTCCGCCAAACTCTCTTTGCCATAACCGATCTTAGACCTCGCTACTCACTGATATCAATCTCGATTTTGACTTTGCTTTCGTCTTTCGGCACTTTACTCACCCAGAAATACGAAAAACCAACTTCTACGTTCTGTACCCCCTTAATTGATTGCAGATTCCGTTGCACATCACCAACCTTCAGGCCTAGCGACTTTTCTTTGACATCTTCTTCGCTTATTTTTGGCCCGATTTTGTACGTGACGTTCAATTTTCCAGCTAAGTTGCCGTCGCCACCCAAGTAGGAGTCGATATATGCTGCGTTGACACCGTCATCATAGATTTTCTGGTCCGGTTGAGTCTCCAAAACCGCAGCCAGCTTGCTATCAACGAATACCTTTACGTCTGACCGTTTTACTCCGTAGCCCCAAAAGACAGTCTCCTGGGTCATCTTGGCTCTCTTGCCATCTGCGACCTCCGCCCCAACCGAGGGATCGACTTTCACATCCCCAGGCACCGCTCGAAAACTAGCCTTTACTGGCAAAATATCTTTGTTGAAGCTATTTAGTAGCTCCTGTTTGCCGTCGCCTTCATTTGCCGCCGAGAGCATCGCCTTGGCATCGTCATAATCCGTCTGACTAACAACCTTGATAGTTTTGCTACTACCGCCCGTCATCGCAGAACCATTTGACGCGCTAAGCTGCGACATGCCAATCGTTGGTGAATACGAAGCTGCCGCAACGTTGTGCTCGGCTCCAATGCTAGTCGCCTCCACCGGAATCGTCACAGTCGTCGGTTTCGTTGTATCCTCCATTGCGGGCAGTTCCGCCGCCGCTATCGAAACAAACTCCAATCCATTCACGTCATTTACGAAAACTGTCCCTGCCGGAAATGAAATCCTCGCCATACAACTATCAATATCCGCTTTAACGGTAAGTCCATTACAGGTCTTGTGTACCAACGTCACCTCCCCTTTAGCTTTCTCGCCTACAGTCTTTTCGCCAGTCGGCTCAAACTCATACTCCGACATCTTTTTAATTTCTTGCTTCTCTGCCAAGAATACCCCATCTTCCGGCTTGGCCTTATCCGCCTCGGTCGCAATCGAAATGCTGTTTTCGGATATATCGTCCTTGGTCACATTAGCCTTCACGATAATGGTTGCCGCCGGAGCAAACACCAACGCCCACACTACAAAAGCGATCACTAATACCCCAGCCACCACACCAATAATCATCCGCTTGCGAAACTTACTAAAATTTGGCACCTTTTTATTCTTCTCCGACCTTTTTAGGGCCTTTTCCGGGTCATCGCGGTCAAATTCTTCGTCATTTTCTGGCACGATCTCTTCAATGACGTCTTCGTCTTCATCGCCCGGCGCAGCCAATCCGGCTGCAATCGGAATCTTGGTTCTAGGCGAGATATCGCCAGGCTCAACATCGGAACCTTTCGCAGATGCACTAGCGCCACGCCGAGCCGTTTCCGTCCCTTCAATCACATCATCATCCGCTTTGTCGTCTTTCTTCTTCGGCAACTCCGCGATTTCCGCCTTGCCATTCAGGCTCTTGCTAACCGGCAGTCCAGCCAGTGCGGCCATCGGGACAACCGCGGGGCTGTTGGTCACCAAAATGACATCTTTTTTTGCATTCTTAGCCGTCCGCGCCAACAGTTTTAAATTGACTATGCTTTGCAATGCCCCAACCCTCTTTGGCGGCACCACTGCCACAGTTTTTTCCCGCGCAGCCTTAATCTTACCAATGATATCAGTAATATCATCCTCTGCGTCAATATAAATTACACTCTTGTTTACTTTTTCCATCACTCGTTCCATCGCATTCTCCTTACGCTGTATCTTATTATAGCATAAAAGCTTTTGTATAAGTGTTGTAATTTTTACAACATCCGTAAAATTTGTAAAAGTATAAGTAGTTTGCTATAATTGCACCATATGAGCATATTAGATACCATGAAAAAAGGCGTAGCCAAAGCCGGGGCTGGGGCTAAATCGGCCGCCGAATCCGCCAAAAGCATCGTAGCTGACAGACGGTCTGATAGGCAAACCGGCGAACTAATTGTCGCGCTAGACATCGGCACGGAATTTGTTAAGGCACTAATCGCACGCATTGTCGATCCAGAACCGGAGTCAAACAAAAAACACTTCGCCTCCAGCAAACGCCAAGAGGACGAGGTAAAATCACCGACTAGCGCCCAGCTCGAGATTATTGGGGTTGGCCTAAAACGTCAAGCTCCATCCGATATGCACCATGGCGCGATTGCCGACATCTCCGGTGTAGTCAAAAGTTGCGAAGAAGCTCTAACGGAAGCCGAGGACCAGGCGGGACTACAGACCCAAAAAGCCATCGTCGGGATTGCTGGCGAATTAGTCAAAGGCAACACCAATACTATTCGCTACCGTCGTCCCAACCCTGACCAACCACTCGACGCCGAGGAGATGGATTTTATTATTGAGAAAGTCCAAGACCGAGCTAAGGACCGGGCTCGTGACCAAGTAGCACTGGAAACTAATAATCCCGACGTCGAAGTTAAACTGGTGAACTCGGCGCTGGTTTCTATTCACATTGATGGCTACAAGGTTAGCAACCCTATCGGCTTCCAAGGTAAGGATGTCGCCGTGCAAATCTATACCGCATTCGCGCCTATGGTGCATATCGGAGCCATTGAACGGGTTTGCGATGAATTAGACTTAGACCTAATCGCTGTAGCAGCAGAGCCTTTCGCTGTGAGCCGCAGCGTAATCGGCGACGATGTCGCCAGTAACTTCACCGCCATCCTTATGGATGTCGGCGGTGGCACAACCGATATGGCAGTGGTTGATGACGGTGGCGTCGAAGGTACTAAAATGTTTGGTATCGGCGGCCGCAGCTTTACTCGCCAAATCGAGAATGCTCTCGACCTAGAGTACGATTCCGCCGAAAAGTTAAAGCTGGAGCAGGCCAACGAACGCATCAAGCCCGAAGTCCGGCGAAAACTCGAAGAGGCCCTCGGCAAAGTGACAGATGTTTGGGTTTCCGGAGTTCAATTGGCACTAGAGGAGTTGCCGAAAGTCGAGAGCTTGCCCAACAAAATCCTACTCTGTGGCGGCGGCGCTAGTCTTCGCCAAATCCCCGACGCATTGTCCAAGACCGACTGGTGGGTTAACCTACCTTTCACCCGCAAGCCTTCAATCAAACTCATCGAACCCAGTAGCGTCATCGGCATCGGCAACGCCACCGAATCGGAACTTGACCACACATACATCACCGCCATGGGTCTATTGCGAGTCGGTTGCGATACGCTTGCCGGCATCGGCAACCCTGGCGACTCCTGGAAAGAACGGCTCAGCAAAGCTCTTCGAGTCTAGCCAATCCTAAAATTTGCGGCGAGCGCAAAGCTTACCTTTTCTGCTTAACCCAACCGAACAAAAAGGCTTTGGCCTTTGCGACCAGAGGCTCGATCTCTGCCACACGCAGCAATCGACACACTGCCAGATAGATCAAAAGGCTAACAGCCGCGATTACCCCGAACTTGGGGAACGTCGAGAAGAACGATTGATTTGTCGCCCGAAGTGGCAGCAGCTTGGTCATGGCAAACGCGGCAACCCCTGCCACGGCAGAAGCAATTACAATCCTCGCTGTTGTTCGCCAAAAATCAGGCCTTAAAAACTTGCCGAACTTTTTACTCAGGACCACAACAAGCAACACGATCTCGACCAGCGCTCCTATCGATTCAGCATAAGCCAGCCCGTAGGCAGGGTTTGTCCCGCCCCAATCGGGAAGAGTAGTAAACGCAATCGCCAGCAAGATATTTAATCCAATCGAAACCACCGAAATTATCAACGGCGTACGTGTGTCTTGGTCGGCGTAAAATCCCCGCGCGGCTATGTGAAATAAACACCTACACAAAATTGACAATACCAACGCGCCCAACAAGCCAGCAATCAGAAAGTCACCCCCGTTCTTGATAAAGTTAGCAATATAGCCGCGCGTGAAAAAGGCAATTACTGCCACTGGTGTCGCAAAAAGCAAAATCATACGTAGCGCCTTTACCAAATCTTTCTTGAACGCCACTTGGTCGCCCTGCGCCAAAGCTTCCGTCATCTTGGGGAAAAATGCAGTAGAAATCGCCACACCGATCAAGTTAATCGGCATCATGTGTAAACTCAAGGCTTGTTGGAACGACCGCACGGTTCCCGGCGCCATCCGCGAAGCCAAGTTGGTTTGCACAATGCTGCTGACATAATCAATCCCTTGGTCTGCCGAACGCGCAGGGAGCAGTTTCAACACTCTACGAAAACCCAGATTCTTCCAGCGAATCTTAAACTCATAATCAAACCCAAGGCCCAGTAGCCCTACTACCGAAATTACCAATTGCAAGACCGAGCCGAGTGCAACACCAAGTGCCACGCCCATTATCCCCCCTTCAAAAACTTGCCAACCAAAGATATTAATCCCGCCCGTAAACCATACAATCCCAATAATAATACATATATTATACACGGCCGGCGCCATTGCATAAAAAACAAACCGGCCAACCGCCTGCTGAATAGACGAGAGCACCGTAGCGATGGCGAATAGAAAGGGGTTTATGGCAATCACTCGCATCATCGAAACTGCTAATGCCCTCGCACTTTCGTCGAGCCCCGGACCAACCACATATTTGACCAAAGGTTCGGCAAATATAATAATCAAAATACTCGCAGCGATAGTCACCAAAGCCAGCAGGTTCAGAATGCTCGAGCTCAACTCCCATGCCGACTTTTTATTCCCAGAAGCCAGCCGCTGGTTAAACACCGGAATAAACGTCACCGAAAGCGCCCCGCTGACCAATATAAAAAACATAAAATCCGGAATAGTAAAGGCTACTGTATATGCATCAATTCCCGTTGGGTAAGTGTCCAAATATAACCCATTCAAAAGACGGTCGCGAAAAATGCCCAGCAAAGCAGCGATCAAAGTCGAGGCCGACAACACTATTGCCGCCACGCTCACCGGCAACTTTGCATTTGCCGCCGCCACAACTGATCGAAACTTCAATGCCATCTCTACTGCCCCACGGATTTAATCATGAAGTTTTGCCTCTTTCGGAAGCGTTGCTCCCGCCAAAGCTTTTTCAACTTCCTCTTCTTCTAGCGTTTCTTTTTCTAGCAATTCCTGCGCCAGCGACTCCAAGTGTTTCTTGTTCACTTTAAGCACGGCGATTGCCCGCTCAGCTGCTTCTTTCATCAACTCCTTAACTTCTTTGTCGATTTTTTCAGCCGTTTCCTCGGAATAAGTCTTAGTAGGTGCAGAAAAGTAGCCTCTCTCTTCGTCCATAAACACTTGGTCTTGCAGGTTTTTGCCCATTCCCTCTTCGGTTATCATACTGCGGGCAAGCTCGGAAGCATGCTTCAGATCAGAACCAGCACCTGTAGTGATCCCTCCATCGCCATAAATCACTTTTTCTGCTTGGCGCCCGCCCATCGCCCGAGCTAAAATATCTTTAAACTCGTAGATACTCTTGTAGTTACGATCTTCGGGCGGCAAGAACCACGTGACACCACCAGTTTGCCCGCGCGGAATAATCGTCACCTTGTGCACTGGATCAGAATCTGGCAACACGTGTCCAACTATTGCGTGTCCTGCTTCGTGATAAGCCGTCATTTTACGCTCCTTATCGGTCATAACTTTCGACTTGCGCTCCGGCCCCAGGGCCACCTTCTCAAATGCCTCTGTTAAGTCCTCGTTGGTAATCACCTTCTTGTCCCGCCGCGCAGCAATAATGGCTGCTTCGTTAGCAATATTCGCCAGGTCCGCGCCAGACGATCCGGCTGTCTTGGCTGCCATCGCCTTTAGATTCACCGTGCTATCGGTCGGCTTGCTCTTGAAATGCACTTGTAGAATCGCCAATCGTTCGGCCCGCTCCGGTAATACTACCTGCACATGTCGGTCAAACCGCCCAGGCCGGAGCAACGCTGGATCTAGCATGTCCAGCCGATTGGTTGCTGCAATCACAATCACGCCAGTATCGTTCTCGAATCCATCCATTTCCACCAAAATCTGGTTTAGAGTTTGCTCGTGCTCTTCGTGCGCACCACCAGCTCGCCCCTCGCGTCGCCTCGCTACTGCGTCAATTTCGTCGATGAAGATTATACACGGGGCATTCTTTTTGGCCTTAGCAAACAGGTCTCGTACTCGGCTAGCGCCCACTCCAGCAAACATTTCCACGAATTCCGAACCAGAGATGGAAAAGAACGGCACATCAGCTTCGCCCGCTACGGCTCGAGCCATCATTGTTTTACCAGTTCCTGGTGGGCCAACCAACAAAATACCCCGTGGAATCCGCGCGCCTAGGTCTTCATACTTCTTGGGTTTCTTCAAAAAATCCACCACCTCCCATAGGTCCTGCTTGGCATTCTCGTTCCCCGCCACCTCGTCAAACTTCACCTTTTTCTTTTCATTGCCATACAGCCTAGCTTTGCTTTTGCCAAAATTCATCGCTTGGTTATTCGCACCTTGGGCCTGTCGCATCATTAGCATAAAGAAACCAATCAGAGCTAACGTTGGCAACACCATAATTGCAATGTTAATAATAATATCCAATGTGGCATCGGCAGGCTTTACCGTCACTTCCACCGGGGCGTCAGTCTCTAGGCCTTGATCATAAATGCTACTCCCGCCCTCTTTTACCGAGCGCTCAGTTGGAGTCTCTTCACCTTTGACGGTCACATTCACGTCGTCACCAGAAATCTCCAGCTTACTGATCTCGCCGCTATTGGCCCGGCCAATCACGTCAGAAATCGGCACTTCCTTCAGCGAACTCCCCGGAAACAAGGTTGCGATAATCGCGGCCCCAACCAAGAACACGACCACCCAGAACACGGCCAACCGTACCGCAGTGGACATTTTACTCCTCGGTTTCTTTTCCGCACCCTGTCCGCCGCCCCTTTGCTCTCCAGGCTTTATATTCGTTTTAATCTCATCACTATCTCTTTGCATACTCCCAATTTTAGCACATCTTTACTACAAATAAAAGTGGTTTTTATCGAATCTCACAAAATAGTCTTTGAGCAAGTTCAGCCTTTTTCCGGGCTCAAATGTGCGAATTGCTTCTAGGAGTCTAGAAAGCTGCGGCCGAGTTGCCGACTTCCCAATCCCTTGCAGCGCGGCTCGCAAAAGTTCCAACGCAACCGGTTCTCCCAGCCTAGCGAAAAACTCGCGAGCGTATATTCCTCGCTCTTGCCGTTCAGCCGTCAAAATATCTCTGTCTGTTTTTTCAATTGCGACCTTCAAATCCCTTTGCCGCTCATATAATGCAAAAACTTTGTCAATGGCATTCGCTTCTCCCGCTAACTTCTGCCGAATCCGATTGCGCAAGTAAGCAGCAGAACCATTCGTCGAATCCTCCCGCCAGGTCAAGTGTTTTTCTCTTGCGTAGTTGTATATTTCCGGCTTAGTCCAGGAAATGAGCGGGCGCAACACCCCTCTCGCGTCCATTGGCACCAACCCTCGCCAACCCGTACCACGCGCCAAGTTAATCGCTACAGACTCAACCACATCCTCCTTGTGGTGCGCCGTTGCCACTACTCCAACATACTTTTCGGCAACCGAGTTCAAAAACATCCAACGCGCTACCCGTGCAGTCTCTTCACTCGCCCCTTCGCCTAAGTCCGCCCGTCCCACTTCAAACTTCAGCCCATGTTTCTCGGCCAATTTCCGCACCAACCCCTCGTCTTCACTAGCGTCCACTCGAATCCCGTGGTTAAAATGCGCGATTGCTACGCTTTCGGCCGCGTACATATCAGCCATCACAACCGAATCCACTCCCCCGCTCACCGCCAGAATCACCGGCTTTTGATTTAACTTGACATCTACCATAAATTAAATTATAACACGCGACAGGAGTATTCTTGCATTTTCATTGCGCTCCATAGTATAATCATTACCAGAATGAACGACAAAAACGATAAAGAAAGCACTGACGGGAAAAACCTACTAACGGGGCTGCTAGAGCTCGCCGCAGAAAAACACATCAGCGACATTCACATCGAGCCAATCTCAGGAGACGAGTACCAAATTCGTGTACGCCGCGGGNNCGGGCGAAACCTAAAAATCGCCAAAAAACTAAGTTTCGCCCGCGGCGCCGCCCTCATCCACTCGCTCAAAGAAAAAGCTGCTCTGCGCGACAACGCGGGTCGCGCACCGCTCGACGGCGGCTTTCAGCACAGGCAAATCACCGCTCAAATGGTCATCACCCCCATGCTCTTGGGCGAAAAAGTCTTTTTGCATATTATGAATCAAAGAATGGTGACCGGTAGCTTGTCCAAGCTGGGACTATCCGGCCGCGAACTCAATATCATGAAAACCGTCACACAACTCGACAAAGGCCTGGTCCTTCTGCTCGGCGACGGCAAAAATACCACCGCTTTCAACCTACTCGCTGGATTTGATGCCACTACACTCAACGTTTCCACCGTTGAGTTCGCCGGCTCCTACCGGTTGCCGGGCGTCAACCAATTGGTTGCCGGGCGTGGCATCGCTACGGAAAAACTCCTCGACGCCGTGCTCCGCCAAAAATCCCACGTTGTTATGATTACTCAGCTCGACACGCCCGAGACGGCGCAAAAAGCTGTTGACGCCGCACTGCACCGGCTGGTTATCACCAGTGTACCAGTAGATGATCCGTTTGTCGCAATCGCCTTTCTCGAGGGTCTCGGCGTCCCACCATTCCTGCTCGCATCCGCCCTACGCATCATCTCCAGCCAAGGTCTAATAGTCGCCGACAAGGACACCAAGCAACTCACTGGCCAATTTGAAATCATCCAAAACAACGATGTGTTATCCCATCTTATCGCTTGCGGCCTCTCCGCCCACGACTTAAAAGCCATGTACCAAGAAACCGTCTGGCAGTTCCCGAGCAAACAAGACCTATCCAAAGGAACCGGAAAATGATTGCCGTAGCCAGCAAATTTAGCGAATACCGAGTCCTCAGCCTACACACCGGCGCACCAATTGCCGAAATTGACCGACCAATTATCGACCCAAAGAAATTCAAAATAATCGCTTTCGTTCTAAAAAACGGCATCGTCAATTCCAATAACAACATTCTGCGCACAGAAGAGGTCCGCGAGATCGGCCTAGTTCACGATCGCATGGGTCTGATAATTAATTCGGCAGATGATCTGACGAACATTGACGACGTTCCCAAGATCCAACAAACTGCCAACCTCGGCTTCAAACTCATCGGCCACAAAGTCATCTCTGCCCATGGTAAAAAACTAGGCGTTGTCAGTGACTATCTTTTCGATAGCCTTTCGTTCATCATCCAGCAGATCGTCGCCCGACGGCCGCTCATTTACACTTTTAATAACCCAGAATTACTCATAAGCCGTACCCAAATTGCCGAAATCGACGACGACAAAATTACACTAAAAGACACTGCAACAGAAGTACCGCAACCGTCCGTGCTCCCAGCCAATACAGCACCTGATTTTATCAACCCATTCCGCAAGGTCAAGAGCTCATCCGAATAAGCACTCGCCGCACCACAGCCATCGCTGTATATGCTGCAAAAATCCGCTTCGGCCGATTACTGCTTTCTATGAATAATCTCGTCGCCCTAGCCACGTCGCCCTCCACCCGCCCGACCTCAATCCCATCGGTTTTCAATTTAGCAGCCACCGTTTCTGCTAGCATCCCACTCACCATTTGCACTTTCTTCAACCCAGAAAAATCCACATCGTCTAGCCAACTCGCATCTCGCCCATCCGAATAGTTATTGTTCATCGCGATCATAAAGTCGTGCTTGTCTTCCGCAAAAAACTTCAACGCCGCCTCAAACCCTACCAAATTCTTGACCAACACTAATTGCACGCTCTGTCCGTCTATCACGAACTCCTCGCCCCGACCTTGGGCTGGTTCAATCTGCCCTAGTTTTTTCACCATCTTCGCCTCATTCAACTTATCACCCAAGACCGCCCAGCACAGCGCCATCGCCGCCGCCGCGTTCAAAGCATTGTATTCCCCCGTCAGCTTTAGCTGTACCTCATAACTCTTGTCTCCCATACTATACGTCGCTCGCCCCTCATCATAATTATCCAAGCTCACATCTATCGCCCCGTCCAGCGCCTGCCCACCCTCCGCACCAAAACCGCCAACTCGCGGGCCACCCAAGTCCCCAAACTGCAGCAGTTCATCGTCACGATTCACGACCACGCACTCCTTGGTTTTTTCTGCAACCTGTCGCAACAAACCTGCTACACGTTCTACGCCGCCAAACCGATCCTTTTGATCTTCCGCTACATTCAGTGCCAAAAAATAATCCGGGGCCACCGCATTCGCGAACTTCAACGCATGCGCCTCGTCTAGCTCCAGAACGGCGATGTCGGCGTCCAGCTTCCCGTGCAGATTTATCCTTTCCAAAAGTGCCGCTATCACTCCTCGCATAAAATTGCTGCCAGTGCGATTAGTAAAAACCTTCAAACCCTGGGCCTCCAACAACTCTACCGCCACCTTTGTTGTGGTTGTTTTGCCATTAGTGCCGCTAATCACCGCCACCCCTTTGGGCAGCTGTGCCAAAGCATCACGCATAAAACCCTTGTCCAATTTTTCCACTACCAAGCCCGGCAAAGCCGAACCTCCCCCTCTCAACTTCGCTGCACTCCGCGCTAACTTGCCCACCACAACCGAAGACCTTTTAACTGCTTTTTTCATATACAATATATTATATCATGTAAAATTTCGCTTGCACTAACCTCTCCAATACTATATAATGAGTATAAGAAAAAAGTCGAGGGGAAATAAAACATGAGCGAAACTGGCAAGGTTGTGGGGTTGTTCGGTGGTGGCCTGAGCGCCAAACCAAAACCCAAAAACGGTGGCAAAATTCGCAAGCCCGCCAAAATACCCGGTGTAATGACGAACGAGCCCGGAACGGAAACCACCACCAAGCAAAAACTGCTCCTGATAGTAGGCACAGGCTTAATAGTCGCCCTAGTTTTTTCTGGCACTATTTTCGGAGTAAATCTCGTTCACCAAGACAAGGCCCTGCCGCGCACCGAACTATCCGGCATTGATGTCGGGGGCAAATCCCGCCCGGAGCTAATCGAAGTCGCGAACGACCTGGACGACCAGCTCCGGATTATCATCACCAACGACGGCAAAACTGCCCAACCGACTTTGGCCGAGCTCAACGTCCAGCTGGATCGCAACAAAACTGCCGATAATGCCATCACCCTCAATGGCACTCGCAACATGCTTACGCCATTCCTGATATGGCAACCCCACCTAGCCGATGTTTCAGCCAAGTACGATGCTGCCTCACTCAAAGAATATCTCAAAAAGGCTTTCCCTGATAGTTTCTCCGACCCCACCGATGCCCGAATCGAGTGGAATGGCGAATCAAATAGCTTCCAGGCTATTCCCGCAATCCCCGAGCGCCTAATCGATCCCGAACAGCTAATACAATCCATCGACCGCGTACTTTCCAGTCCCACCACCAACAAAACCGCCCAAGTAGCGGTAAAAACAACCCAAAGACAGCCCGTAATTAACGACACTAAAGCCGCCGAGGCAGTGGACTATATAAACGCCCGACTTGGTCGAGCTATTCAGCTCTACGTTGATGGCCGGATCGCCTACCACTCCACGCCAGCCGAAATCGCCGATTGGGTTAAAATAAACTTTAATAGACAAACCAGCAAATACGATGTAGCGTTCGACGTAGATAAGATTGAACAAAAAATCCGCTCCGACATGGCTGGGTCCGTGTCTGATGCCACACGGGACCAAATTAATTTCGCCAGCAGCGATGGTCGCACCATAGTTTTGCAGGCCGGTCAAAGTGGCTACGGTGTCACCAACGCACGCGAAGCCGCCGAAGCCATCAACCAAGCTCTTGACTCCAACCAAGACCTCAACTATAACTTAGCCTTTGACCGCACCGATTTCCAAACTCAAACTATTCAGGACACCGGGGAGCATTGGATGGAGGTTAACCTAACCAACCAGACCGCCACTATGCACTCAGGAGACGTAGCTATCATGACCTATTCAATTTCTTCTGGCAAGCCCGGGATCGGCGTCACCTATCCCGGCACCTTCCACATCACCTGGCAAGCTCGTATTCGCGACATGCCCGATATGCCCAATGTTGAATGGATTTCTTACTTTGACGTCGAAGGCCGAGCCTTTCACGCCACCTATTGGCATTCAAACTTTGGCCAGCCAATGTCCCACGGCTGCATCAACATGACCTACCTGGCAGCCGAAGCCGTCTATTGGTTTGTTCAGCCCGGAAGCCGGGTGGAGATTCATTGGTGAGAAAGATTACTGCAGTCCGCGGACAGACCAAAAACCCCAATCGTGTCAATGTGAATATCGACGGCAAATACGAGCTGAGCCTGGATATTTCCCAGGTAATTGACTTAGGGCTCAAGGTCGGGCAAGAACTCACCGACAGTGATGTAGATAAGCTAAAGGGGGAGAGCGAATTCGGCAAAATCTATCTGCGGGCATTAGAGTATGCACTGATGCGACCACGCAGCGAAAAAGAGGTGCGCGACTACCTCCGCCGCAAACTATTGTCGCGCCCCAAAGCCGCCGTTCAAATAATCACCCAGGCGGTACTCGATAAGCTAATCGAAAAAGGCTACGTTGACGATGAAAAAATGGCGCAATTTTGGGTAGAAAACCGCCGAGCAGCCAAGGGCACTTCGGCCCGCAAACTCCGCGCCGAACTAGCCGCAAAAGGCATCGACCCGAGTGTCATAGACAAAACCCTGGGCAACTCCGGCAGAAACGATTCAGCAGAAATCCAAAAAATCATCGCCAAGAAATTCCAACGCTACCCGGACCAGAACAAGTTTGCCCAGTATCTTATGCGCCAGGGCTTCGACTACGAGCTAGCTAAGGAAGCTATTGCTCAATTCCTTGCTGAACATAAGTCGTAATTGCAAAACCCCATTTCTTCACAATACTCACTGGTAAATAATTACCGACGGGCGCGATATCACTATCGTTCCCAGAGCGAGCAACTGTCACAATTCTCCCCGCCGCACTGTCACCCAATCCCCCATATTGCATACTGCAATAACTCGGAATATATTCGGCTAGTTGCGTATAGTCAGCATACTCGCCAACCACCACCACCGTGTTCTCACGGCAAGCATCCGGCTTTATGACCTCCGCTAATTCGCTCACATCCGGTATGCTCATATTGCCGGTATCATTCAACACGCCTGTACTTTCCGCCAAACTACTCATGCCCAGCATCAACAATATCACAAACCAAACATAGGCCATGTAACCGATTCGCCGTAGTTTTTGGTGACCGTTTTTAATCAGAAGATGGAGCAAAATCGCCAAACCCGCATAATCAAAAATGGTAAACCAAGCCAACCAGCCCTGCAAATACACTCTGGCACCAAAGAACGGATTAGCCACCACCGCTAAGACCAAAACTGGCGCAGTTGCCATGCCAATAAACAATCTCCGGGCAAAAAACCGATTTTCGCTGCGATGTCGCCAAGCCAAAATACTGGCGAAAATCAATATCAACGCAACAATCGCCAAGTAAAACCAATCTGTGCCCACAAGACTCCATGGTGATTTGTATAGCAGGCCAAAAGAGAATACGCCAAGCAACTGCTCAGCACCAAGATGCTGTCGCACCATAAGAGGATCGCTACCGACCTTAAATAACAAGAAAATGCTCCCCAAGGCCAGTAGCCCGCCAATAGCCCATAGCCATCGCCACTTCTTTTCATGCGCCAGTAGCACCGCATAAACCGCCAAAACCACCAGCAAGGTCATAAGCGAGCAAAGCCCACCCATAAAACCATATTCCACTAAGAGCGGAGCAATCAACAAAATCGGCAGGCAAAATGCTGCCGCCCTGGCACCAAAAACTTTCTTGACAAGCATCGCCATCATACCGATCGCCAACCCCAAACATATCAAACTCAAAACCTGATCAGACACCAGTTGGCCGCCCACCAGAATGAAACCAATCAAAAACTCGATAAAGTATGAGAAAAGTTATCTTTTTAGCAACAGCGGCTATGGCTATGGCAGCGTGTCATAACACAGCGAACNNCTATCAGTGCAAAGAGCCAAAAATGCTTTCGGCCAAAACTCACCGCTCGCTCACGCTTGCCCATTCAAAAGCTCCTCCATTTCCGCACTTGCTATTACAAGTCTATCGCCCGGCCCCGCTTGCCCAGCCAAAATCCGTTTGCTAACTTCGCTCTCTAATGTGCGCTGCACTACCCGCCTCATCGGCCGCGCGCCCAGGCGCGGGTCATACCCAGCTAGCACCAAAAGTTCTTTGGCCTCCGGCTCCACCGCTACCGTAATCTTTTGCGGCGCCAAAGTTTTATTTACTCCAGCAATCAACAGGTCGGCAACCTGCAACAACTCCTCGTGCCCTAACGGCTTAAACAATACAATCTCGTCAAACCGGTTCAAGAACTCCGGCCGGAATTGCCCAGAATCAATCAGCTCATTCACGAACTGCTCTTCTGACTCCGCCAAGTCCCGCCCAGCAGACACCAACACACGAATCCGCTCTGCCCCAGCGTTCGATGTCGCGATAATTATCGCATCGCGGAACCCCACCTCGCGCCCCCGTGCGTCTCGCAAAACTCCTTCGTCCAACACCTGCAACAGTGCCGCCAAAACCGCCGGGTGTGCCTTTTCAATCTCGTCCAGCAACACCACAGAAAACGGCCTTTTCATCATCTGCGCCGTCAGGCTAGTTGGATTATCCGCCCCGTCCGCTGTCAGATCATTCACGTTTTCCGCCAACGCATATTGGTTCATGTCCATCCGCACCATATTCTCATCACTACCAAAGTAAATCGCTGCCAACGACTTAGCCAACTCGGTCTTGCCCACGCCAGTCGGCCCCAAAAACAGGAAAGTGCCAATCGGTTTTTTGTCATTGCGCACACCAGTCCGCGCCCGCCGTAGAGCGTCAGCCACCACTCGCACTGCCTTGGTCTGGTTAATCATCCGCGCATGAATCGCGTCCTCCAAGTTCAGCAGTTTATCTCGCTCGGCATTCGTATTTGCCGTGCCCACTTTCACGCCCAGAGTCCCCTCCACTGCATTCGCCACTGATTCGGCCGTGATATACTTCACTCCCGTAAACTCCGGATCCGGATACCCCGCCGCCGATTCCAATAGCTTAATCGCCCGGCCTGGCATGCCCAAGTCGTAAATATATTTCTGGCTCAAGCGATACGCTTCTTTCAGCGCCTGATAAGCATATATCACACCATTCATATGCTCCAGCTGCACCGCCCGATCCTCCATCGCTGCCAACGTTTCTTCTTGGCTAGCTTCGGCAATGTTGATTCTATTCAGCGCGTTCAAAACCGCCGGATTTTTAGCCGTAATCTCCAGCATCTTCTGCTCATTCAAAGTCAAAACCAGTCGCAAATTCCCTGCCTGCAAAACCGGCAAAAGCAAGTTGGTAATATCCACAGAGCCTACATCGCTGCCAAAAAACAACTGCGCATCATCCAGACATAGCACGATATTCTTGGCTGCATAGGCTTCGTTAAACAACTGCGTCATCAGCACCTCTATCTCGCCCGGCTTGTTAGCCGCCGCAATCAAGGCCGCCGAATCCATCAGGAATACCTGACTAAACTTCAACCCCTTTGGCACATTACTAGAAGCGTCAATCAGCTTTTCGGCCAGGTCATGCACCACAGAAGTCTTGCCAGCTCCATTCGGCCCTACTACCGCCACATTTCGCCGACCATTCCCGCCCAGTGCATCAATCATCTGCTGTACAATCTTGATCCGCGAAGGCAATTCCGCCGACATCACTCGCCCGCCATGCAACCCAATTTCCGCCGAAATGTTCCGCCCGAATCGAGTCAAAAGTGGCGTAAACCCAAACGACCAATCCCGCGCAATGCCGCCAGTTTTCATCGTCTCTTTGGACCTTTCCACCAACCCATAAATCCGGTCAAACCACTTAACGCCGTTCAACAAGTCGCCAAACTCCATACGAATTTGCGCCAAAAACTGCTCGTAATTCGGCACCGTTTGAACAATCGCCAGCGCTAATACTCCGCCAGAAATTATCTCCGTTCCCAAAGTTTTGCAAATACCATCAGCGTTTCGCCAAAGAGTCTCCGCATCCGCCGTAGTATTCTTGGCAATCTCCGTAAGAAACACGCCAGTAATTCCAAATCTCAGCGCCAAAAACCGTTCACTCTGCGAACGTGCAATCGCCTCCGCCACGTCCGCAACACTCGGATTCTCTGGCAACAGCCCCAAAACACTGCTGCTCATCCGCCCATCCACCGCATCGCCCGGGATAATCGCAATTCGCCACAAGTCCTGATTCCACCAAAAGATAAACGCCGAACAGGTCATCGTCAAGCCCAAAACCAGCCAGCCGGCAGCAAAGCTGAACACTAATAGACCAATACTCACGAGTAGCAAAATGACAGTCAAGGTCTTCGCAACTGGCATAAACTTGCGAACCCGAGCCGCAAATCGCGCCTTCCTCGCCCGCTGACTGTGATAATTAAAACTTGACATTTTGTAGCCACTCCACGTTCTTTAACAGCGCCCAGCCCATACAGAACAAAACCACGCACACTACCACCAGCGCCGGTCGCAGAACATGGCACGCCAAAACCAAGATGCTCCAAACCGCCAACACGGTCAAAACCACTAGCCCCGCCACAATCACGAATATTCGCATCACGCCGCCAATCAACCGCGACACCATTCGGTCCACCACCATCCGTGCCCGCGTTTCCAGCCCCGCCGAATACGACTTCTCGGCCGAAATCTGCCGAAACGGCGCAAACAGAGTCTTCAGTAGCAGGGGAATAGAAAAGAAATCCACAGCCTTACCAATTCGCCGCCCCAAAAGCTGCACCCTCCGTCTCAGCCCCGCTCCATACCACCATTGCGCCCAGTCAAGAATTACCATATCCTGATTATATCATATTTATACTAACTCATGCTCCGATTCGATACCTGCTCTATTCTTTTTTCTCTCATCAGATCTGAGGGGCTATAACATACAACGAACAGAGCTGCCGTTGTAGCGATTGGTGCTGTTATGGCCTGGGGTCACGCTGGAGTAGTTGAAGTTCAGGTAGTAGGCGTTAGTAGCGATAGCGTTTGCCGAGCTAGACCAGTAGAAGCCGTAGTTGCCGGCATTGCTGAAGCTGCTAGTGTAGTAGCCTGCAAGTGAGCCTTCAAAGGCACCGTTGTTGCGCCAGTTGGGTCGGGTAGTGGCGGAGTTGGTGGTGGAGGCAGTGGTTGTACCGGTAGCCATAGCGTTGTTTAGGATGGCGAATTCGTTTTGGGCAGAGATTGCTGCACCTTTGGGTAGTTGCCAACCTGCGGGGCAAATAGAAGAATTGACGTTGCGGGCGGTAGTGCTGCCGCCAGCGCTATTGCCACTGCCAGCTGTTGCTGTGTACCAGTTGTATAGGTAGCCGCAACCGGTCAGGGAGTTGAGGTTGATCCCGTTCATCTGGGTGCAGTTTTCGTAATTGCTGTTGTTTGTCAGCGAAGGATCGGTATATGCTACGAAGCCATCGTTAGCGTCGGAATAACTTGCGCCATCGCAGGTTAGATAGCCAGAGCCGTTGGCTATGGCTGCGCTGCTATCCGCTGTGCAAGCTCCATTGCTGTGGGTGGCACTGGATTGAACCGGTTGCCCATTGGAGTTTAGGGAGTTCCAAACGGCCACAAAGTCAGCGCCCGCGTCGGTGTCAATATCCGTGTCAGCTGCCGTAATCCTAGTTGCAGTGGATAGGGCAAGATTGTCGATCATCCAGCACCGACCATCGGGCATTTTCCGCACTCGGTAGGATTTGGAGTCGCGAGTATCCCGCACTACCGTGGTATATGGCGACCAATCGTACTGCCAATCAATGTGGAATGTGGGCGTGGGCAATGCCGCGCAGGTAAACGTAGGCAGTGCCGTAGAAACCGCCTGGCTCTGAAACTGATAAACTGGCGCTGGCGGGGCCTGAACTGTCACCGCTTTGCTACCCGCGGTCAGTGTGGGCGTATCGGTGCAAACCGCCGTGGTGCTGCTCGTCACGACCGTGTTTTTGCATACTGTTCCGCCCACCACAATCTTGCTGCCCAGCTGGAAGTCGTTCCCCAGCACATACAAGTAGCTGCCCTTTTGGGTATAAGACAGCGCCTGGTAGCGATAGGTAAACAGGGTATTAGCAGTATTGGTGCCGCCCGGGGTAGTCACATTTACGCTCGCAGTATTGGCAGCGTTGGCCATCAGGTTTGGCTTGGTCCAATTGGCCACCGGATTTGTTGCACTATTGCTGGCGCTAAACGCTGGCGTTGTAGCATCCAAGAAGCTCGGGTCAATGCCTTGGCTCACGCAAGTTGCCTGCGTATCCGAAACCACAGTAAAGGATGTGCAGCCGCGCGTACCTAACCGAATAGCCGTTGCACCCGTAAATCCAGTTCCGGTAATTGTCAGTGTTTCCCCGCCCCGGAAATGCCCGGTGTTCGGGCTAATAGCTGTCACGACCGGTGGCGGCAACACCACATTCACAGTCGCCGATGTTGTGCCAGCCTCGCCATATACCGACAGCACGCTGCCCAGCGGCCGATTGCTGCCAATCGGCGTAGTTGCCCCGATCACACAAGTCGCGGTCGTAGCTGATTCTATCAACACATTTTCGCACGCCACATCCCCAACCGTCAGCGAATAAAGGTGGTTCAGGTTCGTGCCAGTCAACGTTATTGTGTCGCTACGATTCACTGTGCCGGGCGACACACTGGCTATATTCACCACTGGCAGCTCTTTGGCCAGTGCAGTCACCACAACTGTCGCCGAGTAGTCGCCAGCTGCAACGCTCATATCCACCTTTATGCCAAACCTCAAGTTAGTTTGCTCGCCAGATGGGCTAGTGGCAGTATTGGCATTCTTAAACACCAGCGGCGTTGCGCCGCTAGCCGGAATCGGCTGCCATGTCGCAAACGGATCCGTGCTTACTCCCCACGAGTTAGACGGGAAAGAACCAGTTGCTGTGCCTATCGGAACCGGATTGATTTTATACGTATTAGTTATTCCGCTGCAAGCGTTTCCGCTCCGCGAGCTATGCCGCATGCACTGGTTTGCATCTTTCATCCGTGCATCCAAGGTATAGCCCGATGGATTATTGGTCGTCACCGTTGTGGTCAAATCTTTGGAGGATATGCTCGAGCTACCCGGCTCCACCATGCCAATGTCAAACTGATTGCCCGGCACACCCGGGTCGTTGTCCGGAACCGCAATACTAATCGATGGAGCGCCAACCCACACCGGCGGCGTACCGCCCGCAGCGCTAGTTTCACCAGTCCTCGGCGCCAAAGCACCAATCATCACCAGACCAAGCAGCAATGCGCTAGCAACTGACGCTATGTTTTTTACTATAGTTTCTTTTGTCTTGCGTATTATCATGGTATCTACCTATCTGCGTTTAGCTTCCTTACCCAAAATCGCTAATCTTACTTACCATATTATCATACCGCTTATTTTTATGCAAGACTAATCTGACCCACCCACACTTTCCCGAATCGTGTTTGAGCGTTGTAGTTTTTACCAACAGCTCATGGTTATTTCAGATGTTTGAGCGAAGCGAGTTCTGAAATAACCATATTAGAGATGTTGTAAAAACTACAACTCTGGCGATAAACTGATGAGGGAAAGTGCGGGTTGGTCAGCAAGACTATCGCTCAACAAAAACCGGCCGCAAGTAGTAGAACCTCTCCTCGTTGCCTTTGGCGCCCACCAGGGCGTTGTCGCGCTTCGCGACTATCGCGAAGCGCGGTTTGACCCGCGCCTCAAACTCCTTTATTATCCGCCGCCTCATCGCCGAATTCTTCACCACGCCCCCCACCAACTCCCTCGGCGCGACCTCAAACTGCGGTTTTAGCATAGCTAAAACCGCCACACCGCCCCGGACACCTCTTACACCGCCCCGGCCATCCCGTATATCATCCCTACCATCTCGCAAGCCACGCTCATCCCTCCCCAAACTTTTCCACAGGTATTCCAAAACCGGGACAATGGAGACAAACGACACGTCAATCACAATAATCTCCACCCCCTCCGGCACCTCAAATCCAAAAATATCCGTCTTTTCGTGCAACTCCAATCGCGGATTCGAGAAAAGCACCGGACTCATCTGCCCAGTGCCTTTCTCTACCGCGATCACTTTTCGCGCTCCGTGCTGCAGCGCAAAGTCAGTAAACCCCCCAGTCGAAGACCCCACATCCAGCACCACTTTTCCCCGAAAGTCCACACCGAAGGCCCTCGCCGCCCCCTCCAACTTATACCCCGCCCGCGAAACATATTCGCGCCCATCGCCGAAAAGAAGCTTTTTACTTCTTGCGCTCACGATACGCACCCGTCTCGGTATCCACCGAAATCACATCGCCCGTCTTGATAAACGCCGGCACCTTCACAACCGTCCCCGTCTCCAAGGTCGCGTCTTTCATCACGCTCGAACTCGTGTCGCCCTTGACCGCAGTCTCGGTATACGTCACTTCCAGAAACACATTCTTCGGCATCACCAGGTTTATCACACTCCCGTTGAACAGCTGCAGATCCACCTCGCTGCCTTCTTTCATAAACCCAGCCGCACTATCCACAATCGCCTTGCCCAGCTGAAACTGCTCAAAGCTCTCCGGATCCATAAAGAAATAGTCGGTCCCGTCGTTATACAGGTATTGCACCCGCTTATTTTCCACTTCCGCCGGCTCAATCCGCTCCTGCCCCTTGAACGTTTTGGGCAGCAACGCGCCAGTCACCAAGTTCTTCACTTTCACGTTCACAATGCTCCCGCCTCGGCCCATCACCTTCTGCGAGTATTCCACCACTCGATACGGTTGCCCATCCAACTGAATCAACACGCCTTTCTTCAAATCTGTTGGTCCGAACATTCTTACATCCCCGAGCTAACGAACGGCAACAAAGCTAAATGTCTAGCCCGCTTAATCGCCGTCGCCAACTGCCTCTGCTGCTTCGCAGACAAACCAGTCTTGCTAATCGGCTCAATCCGTCCATACGGATCCAAGTATCGCCCCAGAGTTTTAACATCTTTATAGTCAAAATATAAGTTTACATCTTTCTTAAATCGTTTCATCATACATTCCTTT